>JBDTKB010000390.1:0-3679 GCA_039935555.1 Ginsengibacter sp.
GGATAACCAATGGCAGCCCGGCCAATCATTATTCCGTCTACGCCATAGCGGTTTTTATATTCTACTGCTTTTTGCGGCGAATCTATATCGCCATTTCCAAAAATTGGGATTTTAATTCTTGGATTATTTTTCACCTTTGCAATGAGTGTCCAGTCGGCTGAGCCTTTATACATTTGAGTTCGGGTACGGCCATGAATTGCGAGTGCCTGGATGCCTACATCCTGCAAACGTTCAGCTACATCTTCAATATTCCTGGAGTTATCATCCCATCCCAATCTTGTTTTTACAGTTACCGGCAGGGAAGTGCTTCTCACAACGGCATCGGTTAAACGCACCATCAATGGTACATCTTTTAATACGCCGGCACCTGCTCCGCGGCAAGCAACTTTTTTTACTGGGCACCCAAAATTTATATCCAACAAATCAGGGTTGGTGGCATCAACTATTTTTGCAGCAAGTGAAAGGCTTTCTTCATCTCCGCCAAAAATTTGAATTCCCACTGGCTTTTCATAATCATATATATCCAGCTTTTTGCGGCTTTTAATAGCGTCTCTTATCAAGCCTTCGCTGCTGATAAATTCAGTGTACATTAAGTGCGCACCACTATCCTTACAAACGGCCCGAAATGGCGGATCGCTTACATCTTCCATTGGTGCAAGCAATAATGGAAAGTCCGGAAGTTGTATGTTACCTATTTTTATCAAAATGATTTATTGGCTAAATATTTTAAAGCATACCTGCTGAAATATTAAAATGCTTAACAACATTGAACTTTCAACAGTTGGCTAATTTTTTGGCTGTAAATTTACGCACTAAAAATCAGACAGGATGATGGTTGACAGAAATCGGAAAAACTTTAGCTATGTTTCACAATTGGGTATTTTGCTTGGGTTGATAGGTGCGGGACTGATTTTGGGCACCTTAATTTCTGTTATTGCATGGTTAATCATGACTGGAAGGCCTATTCTTGAAGTAGAAGCTGACATGCTAAAACCGCAATATTATAATGCGGTAATGATGATGCAGGCAGTATCTACCATTTTCATGTTTTTTTTGCCAGTATATTTTTTTGCACTAATATGTTATCGTAAGCCCGGTAAATTTATGGGGCTTAATACAAACGTCAATTTCAAGCAGATTTTAATTTTACTTGCCATTCTGGTTCTCACGTTTCCACTTTCCGGTGCTTTGGCCGAATTAACTAAAATTATTCCTCTTCCATTAAACTGGGCCACAAAATTTAAAGCTATGGAAGATGCGCGTGCATTGCAGGAGGCCGCGCTTATTAATATCAATTCATTTCCTAAGTATATAATTTCATTATTTGTAATCGGGTTTTTACCAGGCCTTGTTGAGGAAGTTTGTTTTAGAGCGGGCATACAAAATATTTTAGTGCGGTGGCTAAAAGGCCCGTGGCTGGCTATTATCATCACATCAATTATTTTTAGCCTGGTACATATTTCCTATTATGGATTTTTAGTGCGTTTCGCCCTGGGAGGTATTCTGGGATTGATTTTTTATTACAGTGGAAGTATATGGCTATCAGTTCTTTTTCATTTTTTATATAATGGATTACAGGTTACAGCATTATATGTGTATACGCTCTCTGCCACAAAAAACCCAAAGGATATTGAAGAAAATTTTCCAGTCTGGGCGGGAGTACTCGCGCTGGTATTAATAGTTTATCTGTTTGTAAAATTCAGGGAAACCTCTTTGCTTCAAAAGGAAAAAATAAAGGAAGATGACGAACCTTATGATGATTTTCATGATTGGGCAACAGCACAATCTTAATTTTATTTAATGGCGCTAGATTCAAAAGCTTTTACAACCCGCTCGTTAACGGCCATCGTTTTTGTAATTGTAATGCTTGCTGGGTTGTTATGGAATCAATGGAGTTTCATTGTTTTATTTACGATTATTCATTTTGGCTGCTGGTACGAATTTGTAAAACTTCTTAAAAAGATAAAACCATCATCTTATAAATCATTGAGTCTTTTAGGACTGCCTTACATATCTCTGCCTGTTGCGTTACTGTTGTTGATGAGACTTGGTAACAATATTTATTTTGATAACAGGCATTTGCTCATCGTACCCTGCGGAATTATTTTTTCAATATGGATAAATGATACGATGGCTTACATCGTTGGGTCGCTTATTGGTAAAACTCCTTTATCTAAAATCTCACCCAAAAAAACCTGGGAAGGAACTCTTGGCGGCGCTTTATTGTGTATCGCTACTATTGCATTAATTGGAAACGCGCTGGGTTATTATACATATAAAGATTGGATTATTATCGCTACGTTATGTGCCATTTTTGGAACCTTGGGAGACCTGCTGGAAAGCAAGTTAAAGCGAATGGCTAATGTAAAAGACAGCGGTTCTATCATGCCGGGGCACGGCGGTTTTTTAGATAGGTTTGATTCTTTTCTGGTAGCCATAACTTTTGTTGCCTTATATTATTTTTTATATATGCCCACGTAAAATAAATGTGCTTTTCTTGCTCTTCAATTTTTATATTTGCTGGCTAAACTATTTGGATGAACATTCACAAAGAAGGCTATAAATCTATTACATTAAGCGCGTTGATATTTGGCGTAATTAATATTATTTTTTTTTATTTTTTTAGCGCCTCATTGCCTGTCGTTTCATGGATCGTGTTTGGAGCAAGTTTTTTGCTTTTCCTTTTTATTATTTCATTTTTTCGCTCACCCAAAAGAAACTTTACCATAGCTCATCACCAGGTAATTTGCCCTGCTGATGGAAAAGTTGTTGTGATAGAAGAAATCACCGATGTGGAATTTTTTCACGATAAGCGTATCCAGGTTTCTATATTTATGAGTCCGGCAAACGTACACCTTAACAGGATCCCAATGACCGGCGAGGTGCAGTATAGCCAATATCATAAAGGAAAATATCTTGTAGCGTGGCACCCAAAATCATCTACAGAAAATGAAAGACATTCTGTTGTAATTAAAAGCGATTCAGCGGTAATACTTGTAAAACAAATTGCCGGCGCCGTTGCAAAGCGCATCGTTAACTATCTTAAAGTGGGCCAGGTGGTTGAGCAAGGAGCAGAGATGGGCTTTATAAAATTTGGAAGCCGCGTTGATGTGTTATTACCGGTAAATACGGAGCTTAATGTAAAACTAAACCAGGTAGTGAAAGGCGGTGTAACAGTTTTAGCAACCATAGATACATTGGTGCCGGTGGAAGAAGGGGAATTAGTTGAGGAAAAATATTAAACACTGTGCGCTTAAAAAGTCAAAGGAATTATCGTCAATCTTTAGAGAATGGATTCCAGTTCTTTCAAATGAAAAATGGTATGTGTAGGTTGTAATGCGCATTCCGCATTAATATGATTTACAAAAATTGTATCCATACCTGCGTCTATTGCTCCCTTTATATCGGCATTGGGGTTGTCTCCAATCATTATACTTTCCTCAAGTAATCCATTAGTTTTTCTCAACGCATAATCAAAAATTTCTTTTTGAGGTTTCATGGAATTTGAAATTTCTGATGTGATTATGTGCGTGAAATATTTTGCAAGCTGTGAGTTATTCAATTTACTCCGCTGCGTCTTTTCGAAACCGTTAGTGATTAGGTGAATTGAATATCCTTTGCCAGTTAAATAATCAAGTATTTCAAAAGTGTAGTCAAATACTTTCTTTTTAGTTGGAAG
>JBDTKB010000391.1:0-14103 GCA_039935555.1 Ginsengibacter sp.
AATTCATTGGCATCGTTTACTACGGGAATTACGTTAGTATGATAATAGGTGCTTAAAGAGACGGCGTTTAAAAAATGTTTATTGGCATTTACGGAAACAATTATAAAATCATTTTGAAAAAATTCTATCGCAATCTTTTTATCTTCTTCATCCAGTAAATCATCTTCACTTATTAAGCCCATATATTTTTCATCTGAAACTACCGGCAAGTGGGTTGCTTTATAGTCATGCATCAGTTGAAGCGCCCTGGACACGGGATCCGACAATTGTAATTGTGGTAAAGTATTGTTGACGAGTTCCTGTGCTAACATGATGGCGGTACAATTAAAATGTTAGAAATGAAAAGATTTAAACAATAAAGACAAAAAAAACTAGTGAACTGTTGCAGCAGGCATTTTTAATTTCGATATAAATCCATTTAGAATTCTATTGAATTCATCAGGAACTTCCATCATTGGGGCATGCCCGCATTTGTCTATAAAATGAAGTTCACTGTTGGGGATCAGTTTGTGAAATTCTTTAGCAACGAAAGGAGGAGTGATAGTATCGTTATTTCCCCAAATTAAACAAGTTGGTTGTTTTATTTGGCTCACTTCTTCACCCAGGTTGTTACGAATGGCTGACTTGGCAAGGGAAATTATTTTAATAACTTTTATCCTGTTATTTGTTATTTCAAAACATTCATTCACGAGCTCTTCTGTTGCCATTGCCGGATCGTAGAAAGTAAGCTGGGTTTTTTTCCGGATATATTCTTTGTCTCCTCTTTTCGGGTAACTGTCGCCCATTCCATTTTCGAATAAACCTGAGCTTCCAGTTAATGTCAATGATTTTATTCTTTCAGGATGTTTTAAAATGTAAACGAGCGCTACATGGCCTCCCAGGGAATTCCCCAGCAAGTGAATGTTTACATAATCCCTGGCCTCAATAAATTTAAAAACAAACTTTTGCAAGCCACCAACGGTGGTATGAAGCAGGTCAAGTTCAAAAAGTGGAAGCATTGGAACAATAACCTTATTCGTCTTTCTGAAATATTCTATCAGATGCTGAAAATTACTTAACGCGCCGAACAGCCCGTGCAGCAATAAAAGCGGTTCACCTTCCCCCTCTTCTATAAATTTGAATTTGCCGGATTGTTTAATTTGATATTCCATTGATGCTCTTTGGCGAATTTCGTTTTTATAAGCAGCTAATTAACGCTAAAATAAATGTTTATATTTAAAAAGGTAGCTAAATAATATTTAAAGGCCTATTTAATTGTGCAGATTTTTTTGCTAAACCTTCAAAGAATACTTCTAACTGCGTAAACATATCTTTAAAGAAAGGTATGATTTTTCCAAGGTTATTAATTACTGCCAGGCCCCATGGCGCTACATATTTATAAATCATCGACCCTGCAATCAAGTCAGGTTTAAGTAGTGACATTTTTTCAGCAAAAAATAAAACGACACTAAAAACAATAGTATAAATGATGAGATACAAAACCATACCACCCAAACTATCGAGCCAACCCAACATGGCAATTTGGATCGTTTTTTTAATTATCCTTGCCACCAGGCTAACGATCAAAATTACGACAATAAAAACCACAAGGAACGAAACAAGTGGCAGCCACTTTGAGCCAGCTATTGCACTGTTATGCAAATGAAAGGCTACTACAGCAGATAATTTAAGCGCTGCTGCCAGCCCAATAATAAAACCCAGTAAAGAGAAAAGGCCCACAATAAAACCTTTGCGGAGCCCATTAAAAATAGCCAGGATAAATACCAACGCAAAAGCAATATCAATAAGCATAATTCCTTTTTTTCAATAAATTATGAAATAGTGAATTTAATAAATCAGCCTATCAATTAATATTTTTATAAAAAAAGTTATTTAGATGCAAGAATTTCTTTTACCATTGCAGCGATGGTTTTTCCATCTGCTTTGCCACCAAGTTGCTTATTAGCCATACCCATAACTTTACCCATATCAGCCTGAGAAGAAGCGCCGGTTTCAGTTATAATTTTTGAGATAATTTCTTTCAGTTCCTCTGCACTCATTTGTTTCGGCAAAAATTTTTCTATAATTGTTATTTCTTCTTTTTCTCTTTCAGCAAGATCATTCCTATTTTGCTTTTCATAAATTTCCAGCGATTCTTTCCTTTGCTTCACTAATTTCTGCAGCAACTTTATTTCATCGTCTTCTGTAATTGTGCCGCCAAATCCTTCTGAAGTTTTCAAATTAATAATTGCAGCCTTTATTGCACGCAGCGATCTCAACGACTTTTCATCCTTTGCAAGCATAGCAGGTTTTAAGTCCGCCATTACTTTTTCTTCTAAACTCATTTTTTTTATTTTTAAAAATTAATTGAACTTTCCTAAATCACTTTTTCCGGAACAGCATAAAAAAATTACTTATTTTTTTCCATTTCAAGCGCGGCAAATTTTTTATGAAAATCTTTCGCAAAAGTTTTTATTTCATCGCTCAATCCGTTGTGCTTCGTGGCTCTTTGAAACGTATCAGCCATGGTAGTAAAAATTTGAAAATAAAAGTCGGCCATTTCATCTACCATCATATCCTTTGTCCAAAGATCAATACGCAACGCGGTTTTATCAATAGGGTCCCAAAAGGCGAGAAATACTGCTTTTGCCTTCTGCGGCGCATCGGCAATACTTTCCGTAGCACTCCAACTTATTTGTTGGGGTACTTTTTCTGCATCAAGCTGAACGGTAATTTTTATATCTGATTCTGTCATAGTGCCTGCAAATTAATACTATTGAAGGTTTTGCAAAATGGTTCTTTAGAAAAATCAATTTAATTTCTATTTAGCTAACTTTTCAATGCCGCTCCAAAGCAGACCGGAGGTAATTTCCCAACTAAATTTTTGTGCTCTAGTGCGGCCCTTTTCAATCAACGTTTTCCTTAAATTTTCATCTTTAAAAACCATCATCATTTTTACGGCGATATCTTTAAAATTTTCCGGATCAGTGTATAATGCAGCATTGTCGCATATTTCCGCCATTGCGCCGGATGAAGACGTAATAAGAGGAACGCCGCTTTTCATTGCTTGCAATTGCGTTGATGCAAAGCTTTCGTAAAGTGACGGTAACACCGCGCAATACGCCGATTCGGTAATTTTTTCAATTTCTTCTGCAGATAAATTCTCTAAAAGTTTAACGTCATCCTTAAACTTGAAAAGGCGAAAACTTTTCACAAATTCGTCGTATTTCCAGCTGGCGGTACCTGCAATTAATAACTGCATATTGCTTTTTTGTCTTTTTTTAAATGCAGAAAAAGCCTTCAATAAATTCAGTAGGTTTTTATGCATTCCAATTTTGCCGGTGTAAATAAAATATTCATTGCCGGAAGAATGCAATGACTTAATTTTTTCTCTTACATCTATATTTACAGGTTTGTATTTTCCATCAATGCCTTTGTAAACTACATCTATTTTATCCGCATTTATTTTGAAATGCTTTATGATATCTTCTTTGCAGGATTCTGAAACGGTGACAATAAGTTTCCCTTTTTTTAATGAACGGGATACAAATGTTTTATAAAATAATAAATGTCTTTTTTTGAAAAGAAATGGTTGATGAAGAAAGCTCAAATCAGGAACAACAATGCACTGAGGAATTTTGGTGCGGAAGGAGGCAATGCTGCCATAACTTACAAATACATCAGCTTTATATTTTTTAAGAATTGATGGAATTTTAATATTGAACCATATATACCATTGCGTTGCGCTTTTCTTAAAAGGCTTTTTTATAACCTGGATAACATTCTTAAGTTCATTAAATAATTCCTCATTTTTCCCATCAGAAATTAAAACGAAAGTATGTTCGGGGTGATGTTTAATTATCCTTGAGAATGTTTCAAAAATAAAATTATCGGCGGTATCTCCTTCCTCTAACCAGGTGTTTTTTATATTAACCGCTACAATCATTTGGCAATGGAAAATTTAAGATCGATTTCAAATTTAAAGCCAGGATGCTGTTAGAAAATGAAGGAAAGTATCAGCGAAGCACTTTTAATTTTACCATTTCGATGCGGGTTTCGCTAACATTTAAAACATCAAATTGATAGTCGTCAATAATAATGCGGTCCTTTTGGCGTGGAATAGACTCGTGCTGGCTTATAATGTATCCTGATAAAGTTTCAGTTTCTTCGTTTTTCCTAAATTCCATTTTGTATTTATCGGTGAGGTAATCCAGCTCAAGCCTTCCACTTAATATGTATTCGTTGGCAGAAATTTGCTTATCAATAAACTCATCGCTAGTGTCATATTCATCGTTGATGTCGCCGAAAATTTCCTCAAGAAGATCTTCCATGGTTACAATACCGGCGGTGCCGCCAAACTCGTCAATTACCCACGCAATACTTTTTCTTTCCTTGCTGAATTTGTCGATAAGGTCCGAAGCGCTCATGCTTTCGGGAATGGTTGGTATCGGCAATAAAATTGCCCTGAGGCTTTGCGGGCTTCTAAACAAATCAAGCTGGTGAACATAGCCAAGAATGTTGTCAATGTTGTTTTCATAAACCACCAACTTACTGAGTTTAGTTTCAATAAATTTGGCTTTCATTTCCAGGAGAGAATAGTCAATGTCTATCGCTTCAATTTCTTTTCGTGGAATAAGGCATTGCCTAACTTTTATATCAGAAAGCGACAACACATTTTCAAACAATTCATTGTTCATTTCTTCATTGTCTTCAGTGTCATGCATTTTCCCCTGCTGAATAAAATGCTCCAAATCTATTTTAGTAAAGCCTTCGTTTTTATTATGAAGCTTTACATTAAAAATATATTTAAGCATCCACTCGGCAATATCAACAAAAAATGAAGCTACCCAAGCGAACATGGAATAGAAAAATTTCACGATAAATGTTATGAGGCTGCTTCCTGTAATTGCATTTCCGCGGGCGCGAAAAAATGCCTTAAAAATAAATTCAAAAAATAAGAGCAAAACAGTAGAAAAAATCGTTTCGACGGTGAGCTTAATAAAGGGATTGCTTATGTCCCAATATTCCCAAAAGCCATCGAGAATATTGCTCCATAAAAGGCCATATATTACGAGCAAAATATTTAATGCAATCAACGTGGTTCCAATAAACCGCGCTGGCTTTTCCATAAAAGCTGACCATGTTTTTCCTACATAACTGCCTTGCTTTTTTCTTAATTCAATGGATAATTTACTTACAGAAACAAATGCAATTTCAATTCCTGCAAAAAAGCCAATAAGAATTAATGAGGCTATAATCGCTATAAGTGACGTCCAGTCCATGTTACAAAAATATAAAATTGAAAATGAGCACTTTTAAAGTTAATGATTCTCAAGGAATGCAGACACTATCTTTTCAGTTTCCAAGCAGGCGGTTTTAAAATCATTATTTATAATTACGTTTTCAAAATGCTTTTTAAAGGTCATTTCAAATGAAGATTTACTTACACGCGCCTGCAAAGATTCTTCAGTTTCTGAACCGCGTCCCTTTAGCCTGTTTTTTAATTCCTCCAAAGATGGAACCTGGATAAAAACTGAAATTGTATTTACCGGGTATTGTTGTTGCACGTGAATAGCTCCTTGCACATCAATATCAAGTACGGGCACTTTTTTGAGCGCCCAAATTCGCTCAATTTCAGATTTTAAAGTTCCATAATATTTCCCCTCGTAAACCATTTCCCATTCTAAAAATTCTTTGTGATGAATTTTTTCTTTGAATTCTGCTTCTGAAATAAAATAATAATCTTCGCCATCTTTTTCGTTCCTGCGCGCCTTCCTTGTTGTAGCCGAAACAGAGAATGCCAATTCAGGAAATTTTTTCATCAAATATTTTACGATAGAAGTTTTGCCCGCACCCGACGGGGCAGTTATAAGAATAATTTTATTGTAAACTTTATCCATGAATAAACCTGGTTCTTTTTCTAAATAAATAATTTTTTAAAACCTGGTAATATCGGCTCCAAGATTTTTCAGTCTTTCATCAATATTTTGGTAGCCTCTATCTATTTGCTCAATATTTTGAATGATGCTTTTGCCTTCAGCGCTTAAAGCCGCAATAAGTAGCGCAACTCCAGCTCTTATATCGGGGCTGCTCATTTGTATTCCTCTAAGCGGGTGCTTTCTTTCAAGGCCAATCACTACAACCCTGTGCGGATCGCACAAAACTATATGTGCGCCCATCTCAATAATTTTATCAACGAAAAACAACCGGCTTTCAAACATTTTCTGGTGTAGTAAAACACTTCCCTTTGCCTGCGTGGCAACTACTAATAATATGCTAATCAAATCAGGAGTAAATCCAGGCCAGGGATGATCTGATATAGTAAGAATAGAACCATCTAAATATGTTTGCGTTTCATAAACATCCTGCTCGGGAATGTGTATGTCATCGCCATTAAAATTTAATTTAATTCCCAATTGCTGAAATCTTCCAGGAATAATTCCCAGGTATTTTATCCCGGCATTTTTTATCACAATATCGCTTTGGGTCATTGCTGCGAGTCCTATAAAAGAACCCACTTCAATCATATCAGGAAGAATAGTATGAGTTGTACCATTCAATTTATCTACTCCTTCAATCGTAAGCATGTTACTCGCAATACCCGAAATTTTGGCGCCCATGCTGTTAAGCATTTTGCAAAGCTGTTGAATATAAGGTTCACATGCCGCATTATAAATAGTGGTAATGCCGGTGGCCATTGAAGCTGCCATAATTATATTAGCTGTGCCCGTAACGCTTGGTTCATCCAGCAACAAATCCACACCTTTCAATCGTGAAGCCTTTAAAACAAAAAATGAGGCGTCAGCATTGTAATCAAATTCGGCGCCCAGCTTTTGAAAGCCGATAATATGCGTGTCTAATCTTCTGCGGCCAATTTTATCGCCGCCAGGCTTGGGTATGTAAGCCTTTTTAAACCTTGCGAGCAGTGGTCCGGCAAGCATAACGCTGCCGCGTAAACGCCCGGTCATTTGCCTGAAAACCGAAGAGCCCAAGTAATCAATGTTTATGTTGGACGATTCGAATGTGCAAGTATGCCTGTTGATTCTTTCTACAGTTACTCCTAAACCTTCCAATAATTCTATTTGTAGATTTACGTCAATTATATCGGGGATATTATGAATTGTAACTTTTTCAGCCGTAAGTAATACTGCCGAAATTATTTGCAATGCTTCATTTTTAGCGCCCTGCGGAGTTATCTCACCACGTAATTTTTTGCCGCCTGTAACTTCAAATGAACCCATGGTAAAAGATTTCTATGCAAAAACAAAAAATAAAACCCCGGCAATTTAGGAAGGCCGGGGCTGCAAACTTATTTTTTATTTGATAAATTAATTAATATCTTTTTTTAGGATATTTACTATTTCGGTTGTTATTTCGGTTATCCCTTCCCTGAGAATCTCTTCCCTGGTTATCTCGGCCCTGGTTCCTGTTGCGGCCGCCGAAATTTTTGCGATATTTTCCAACATTACTCACAAATTCTTCACGGCTATTATCAACGCGATGCTTTATAAAAGGACGGTTATTAAACTCCAGTTCACCTTTTGTAATCGCATTAAGTTCTGTTTGAATGTTATCATCATGAACTAATTCTTTATGCCAGTTACTGTAAGTCAGTTTCATGTAATAGGCAATCGCATTCGCAAATCCCTGGCGTTTTTCACTGTCTTCCTCACTAAGTGCTTTATCGATAACTATCTCAATATTTTTACCAAGGTGATTATAGCGTGGATATCTTTTAGGATATGCAAGTTGCTCCGGCTTAGCCTTTAGTGTTTCACGTGTTGGGATTGGGTAAGGACTGTCAACATCCAGTTTAAAATCACTTATTAAGAATAAATGATCCCATAATTTGTGCCTGAAATCTTCAACATTTTTTAAATGCGGATTTAAAAATCCCATTAACTCGATAAGTGCATATGCATTTTTTTGACGCTTTTCCCTGTCTTCGAGTGTTAAAACGTACTCTACCATTTTTTGAATATGACGGCCGTATTCCCTTATAATAAGGTGGTTCCGGGTCGTATTATATTCCATGTTCTCAACATTTTCCATAAGCAAATGTATTAATTTAAAATTTAGAGAGCAAAGTATGCCCTTAAAATCAAGTTATTTTTTTAATATTTATATGATTTCTGCTAAAGATTTTTATGCAAATTAATAGTGCTATTAAAGCGCCAAAACTATCAGCAGCCCAATCAAGCAATTCAAAACTTCTGCCCGGTATATAAAAACGTTGTATAAATTCAATTGTTAATCCCCATATACTTACAGCAAGAGCTATTTTTATAAAATAATAAAGCCGTTGTTTTTGCGAAAAGACTGATTTATAAAAAGGCCAGCAAAATAAAAAGGTAAGGCCTCCAAATAACCCTATATGAACCCATTTATCAAAATAAATAATATCAAGCCAGCTAATTTTCGGAACATCTTTTCCCGGCAGGCAGGTAAGCACTAAAACAATAAAAAACCAGGCAACTCCTGGCATAAATTTTTTTATCGAAATTTTTTCCATGCTTTTTAAAAATCAGGCAACTACTTTCTGATACGCTACAAAATCCATCAGGCTGGCAACATCATCGGGATTATCCACTTTCATTTTTATCATCCAGCCATCACCATAAGGATCAGTGTTCACTTTTTCGGGTTCTAACTCCAAGATTGGGTTTAACTCTGTAATAGTACCGGAAACAGGAAGAAATAAATCGCTAACTGTTTTTACAGCCTCAACAGTTCCAAAAACAGTTTCAGCCGCAAGAGCCTTCCCTTTCGTTTCTATTTCTACATATACAATGTCGCCCAGTTCATGTTGAGCAAAATCGGTAATTCCAATGGTAGCAATTTCCCCATCAAGTAATACCCATTCATGGTCTTTGGTGTAACGAAGATTTTCAGGAAAGTTCATGTAAGTGTTTTATTATTTATGATTTAAAATGCTTTGCAAATTAATATTTTCTTGATTATGAATCATTTCATTAATGTTATTTTCATGCGTATATTTTTCAAAGGCCTTTCATTGGCGTCAGTAGGTTCGCTGGCAATCTTATTGAGTACGTCCATCCCGCTAACGACTTCTCCAAAAACGGTATTATTCATATCAAGAAAAGGCAGGCCGCCAATTGTGCGATAAACCTGGCGATGGCTTTCCGGAATTTTTATATGAAGTTTCTCTTCCATTCTATCCATCTCGCCATCGGTAAATGTTTTGCCTTCCACTATATAAAATTGGGTAGAGTTGCTTCGTTTTTGGGGATTGTTGTTAACTTCTTTTGCTGCAGCCACTGCGCCTTTTTTATGAAACAGATCCGGCCCATACTCCGCAGGCACTGTGTAATTTAATGATCCTTCCCCTAATTTTTGACCAGTTTTTGCATATTTACTTGCCGGATCCCCGCCTTGAATAATAAATTCTTTCTCCACCCGGTGAAATAAAAGGCTGTCATAAAAATGCTTTCCTACGAGCGATACAAAATTATCACGATGCCGGGGCGTTTCATTATACAATTTTATTACCATTGCGCCATCACCTGTAGTTATCTTCACACGCACATCTGTGGTATTTTTTTCCGGATTTTTTTTTGAGGCAGAACAGGAAACAATACAAATGATTCCTATCAAATAGAATAAATACTTCATTATAAATTCAATTGTCTAAAAATGGATCATCCATTTCCTGAAAGTAAAGCAATATATGGTCCTTCAAAAAATTTTCCTGCTCTATTGTATTGTATTGAGGCAAAGGTTTTAGCTGAAGGAAATGTGGCCAGCCATCTTCATCATGACCTTCTACTTTGTAATAACCGCTTTGAGAAAGAAGGGAACAAACAGCCACGTGCATGAGATCCTGCTTTTGTTCCTTTGAGAATTTTTTCTTCAAATTTCTTATTTCCTGGATACCTATTAAAAAAAGAATCGCTTCCACATCCGGCTTTTTGCCAAACTTATTCATGAATTTTTCTTCCAGTTTCCACCACCTTAACTGCAGATCATCTTTCGCGTCCATAGCTTGTAAAATTAATTCTATTTATCATCTTTGTTTTCTAAAAAAGTGTATAACATGAATTACGAGGTAGCAAAAAATAATTATTTAATTTCTACTGATAAAAATAAAATCGATATCAACTATGTTCAGGGAGTTTTATCGCAAACTTATTGGTCGCCTGGTGTAGCGATCAATGTTGTGAAAAAAGCAATAAAAGGTTCGTTATGTTTTGGCGTTTATAAAAACAATAAACAAATCGGTTATGCAAGATTGGTAACTGATAAAGCAACCTTTGGTTACCTCGCTGATGTTTTTATTGATGAAAAATACCAGGGAAAGGGCTTGGCAAAATGGTTAGTTGAAATGATTTTGGCGCATCCTGATCTAAAAGGTTTGCGAAGCATATTGCTCGCCACAAAAGATGCACATGGTTTATATGAAAAGTTCGGTTTTATTCCGGTTGCTAATCCTGAAAGATTTATGGTATATAACCCGACACCGCATAAAAGCAAATAGAACTATTTTCGTAAAAAAATTATATAGATGTTACAGGTTGCATTCATAAGGCAAAACACGGAGTTGGTAAAGCAAAAATTGAGTATAAGAAATTACAAACATTTAGAAATTGTTGACGAAATTTTGCTGTTTGATGATGAGGTAAAAAATTTGAAGAATAAGATAGAGCATATTCAAATGCAGGTGAATTCAAAATCTGATGAGATTCAAAAATTGATGAGGAATAATCAGAAAGAAGAAGCGCTTGCAACAAGGAATGAAGTATCATCATTAAAGGAATTATTAGCCACCGAAAAGCCAGCGCTGGAGCAAGCTATAAAATCATTAGAGGCCAAATTGATTTTACTTCCAAACCTTCCGCACAATTCTGTACCGGCAGGCGCAACGCCCGAAGAAAATGAAATTGTAAGAGAAGGTGGCACTAAACCAATTTTGTATAAACACGCGGTGCCTCATTGGGAACTTGCTAAAAAATATGACCTTATCAACTTTGAATTAGGTAATAAAATAACCGGAAGTGGCTTTCCTGTTTACAAAAATAAAGGGGCAAAATTTCAAAGAGCTTTAATTCAATATTTCCTGGATTATAATACCGCCGCCGGTTACGTTGAGTACATGCCACCACTTCTTGTAAATGAATCTACGGCCTACGGCACCGGCCAGTTGCCCGATAAGGAAGGCCAAATGTATCATGTAACGCTTGATGGTTATTATTTAATACCGACCGCCGAAGTACCGGTTACAAACATCTACCGCGATGAAATTTTGAAAGAAAGCGAACTACCGGTAAAAATGACTGCTTACACTCCGTGCTTTAGAAGAGAGGCCGGAAGTTATGGAAAAGACGTGCGTGGTTTAAATCGCCTTCATCAATTTGATAAAGTAGAAATCATTCAACTGGCGCATCCTGAAAAAAGCTATGAGGTTATAGAAGAGATGGTGAATCATGTTGAAAAACTTTTGCAAAGTTTAGAATTACCTTACCGCCTTCTGCGTCTATGCGGTGGCGATATGGGCTTCACTTCTGCACTCACTTATGATTTTGAAGTGTATAGCGCCGCCCAGGAAAAATGGCTGGAAGTAAGTTCTGTAAGCAATTTTGAAACTTTTCAAAGTAACAGGATGAAAATACGCTTCAAAAACCAGGATAATAAAACACAGCTCGTTCATTCATTGAATGGCTCATCTTTGGCTTTGCCCAGAATTGTGGCCGCGTTGCTTGAAAATAATCAAAATGAAAATGGAATTCAATTACCTAAAGTTTTACATAATTATTTTGGTGCATCATCAATAGAAATTTAATTACTGACTAAGCAATATTCGAATAGCCATAACAGTGAGTTTAACAAAGGCGCTCTCATTTTTTATCAAAATAAGGTACTTCATCATGGCTTACCACTTCCTTTTGTTCCCAATATGCCAGCGTAACAACATGCCCATCCGGTGTGTGTAACAATCTTCCAAAAATGGCATTAATGGGATTGAATGTATAATCTGTTACGCCAACTGTAAATGTTTCAGGTGATGGTAGAGCTGTTGGCGGAGGACTTACTGTTCCATCCTCTGCCTTAACTACCGTAACTGGTGCGGCTTTTGGGGGAGGTGACGGAACTGTTACAACAGCAAATCCATTACCTTCTAATAATTTTTTTAAGAAAACAACTCTATCGGGAGATACATCTTTTTCAACGATGCCGCATTTTATTCCGTCAAGTTCTTCAAATAAATGATTTTTATTTATCGCCATAATTTACACATTTAAAGACTGGATATAATCGTAAATCCAGCTAAGCATTCCAACGAATATGATACCGGTGCAACAAATGATCAACGCAAATTTGGTTGACGGATAAATATTTATTTTTTCAATCGGCTGTTCATTTTTATCCATAAACATAGAGCGTATCACTCTTAAATAATAATATAATGACACAATCATATTTAAGGCTGCAATAAGCACGAAGCCGTAATTGGCATTAGCTGCACCGGCTGTTAATAAAAATAGTTTACCAAAAAAACCAGCAGTTGGTGGAATACCTGCAAGAGAAAATAGCGCTAGGGCCATTATCCAGCTCAATAACGGATTCGTTTTATAGAGGCCTTTATAATCATCTATCTTTTCTTTGTCGGTTTGGTATGAGATTGCAGAAGCAACACCAAAAGCGGCCAGGTTAGAAAAGGTATAGATCAAAATAAAATAAACAACAGAGGTTATTCCTTCAGTTGAATTGCCGGTAATGCCAACTAAAATAAAACCAACTTGCGCAATAGACGAGAAGGCGAGAAAACGTTTTATATTCAGTTGACGCAATGCAAAAAGGTTACCAATGATCATGGTGATAATAGATAACAACATTACCATATTGTACCATGCCTCGTGCATTGGTTGAAATACTTTATATAAAACTGAAATAAATATAAATGCAATGGCACCCTTTGAAATTACAGACAGGAATGAGGTTGCTGCAATTGGAGCACCTTCGTAAACATCTGCCGTCCATAAATGAAACGGAACAATCGATAACTTAAAAGCGAAAGAAGTAATTAAAAATACAAAGGCCAATATTTGCAACGGGCTTCCATCGAGCGTTGCCGGCAATTCTGCAAAATTGATCGTGCCCGTTGCCCCATAAATTAATGAAATACCAAACAATAATATTCCCGATGAAAACGCGGAAGACAATATCATTTTCATAGCGGCCTCAGAAGATATTTTTTTCTCCAAATCAAAATTAGCCATGGCAGCAAGTGGAATTGTTGCAAGCTCCAGCGACAGAAAGAATATTAAAAAATTGCCGCTTGAAATGAGTAAATCAAGCCCCAACAATGCAGATAACATTAATATAAAAAACTCAGGTAAATATTCCGTTTTATTAAACCAGCCGGTAAATAATAACGAGATTAAATATACTCCCAGGTTTAAGATAGATTTTTGGAAGACTATCATTTCATTTGTGTGAAACATGCCACCAAAAAGGTCGCCTTCAACATTGAAAAAAAATCCGGCGGCGAGGTTCAACAATAATAAATTCTGAATGATTAATAACAGGGCACTATTTTTTATTTGGCTTCCTAATTTAATAAACAGCAACAGGAAGATGATACCGGTTATTACCAATTCAGATTTCATCAATGTAAAAAAATCATTCATCCTTTTTTTCCTTTTTATTGCGATAGTGATATTTTTCGCATGATTATTTCCACGCTTGGGTTGATTAAATCATTCAACCAAAAAGGTGCAAGTCCAATTGCTAAAATGCCGGCGACTAAAATTATGGCGGCGATTTTTTCATTCCACCTTGCATCCTTCAAATTTGCATAACGCTCATTAATCGGACCCATGGCAGTTCTGGTTATAGCGCGCAAAATATAAACCGCCGTTACAACAATACTCATACAAGCCAACACCGTTGCTATGCGATGGAACGCATCCGGGTGTTGCCATGAACCCATAAACACAGTCACCTCAGCTACAAAGCCACTGAGGCCGGGCAAACCAAGGGAACACAATCCTACAATAAATAAAACCGTAGTGATGAAGGGCATAACTTTTAATAAACCGCCCATCTCATCTACCTGCCTTGTGTGGGTACGTTCGTAAACCATTCCGATTACAGCGAAAAAAAGTG
>JBDTKB010000392.1:0-3221 GCA_039935555.1 Ginsengibacter sp.
ACCACTTTTATGTATTCGGTAAACCATTCATTGTCCTTTACATAAACTTCTTTAATGTCGTCAACACCATAAAGGCTTCCGGTGCGGCGCCAATCTGTATGAGAATTATTTACCTGCACTTCATATCCTTTTGCGGGCCAACCGTTTTCCTGGTAAACGCTATGAAAGTATATTCCGGAATTTGCGCCGGGAAAAGTCATCACATCCGCTTTAAATTCAAAATTTTTGAAGTCGTGATTCATTACATCTCCTTCATAAAATAAATGAGCCGTTTCACCATTCACTACAATCATTCCGTCCTCAACTCTAAAAGTTGAAGCATTGGCGCCCACTTTCCAATTATCCAGCGATTTGCCATCAAACAAAGAGATCCAATCACTATCATTATTTTTTAGAAAGGCTCCGCAAAAAATCATAAAAAACCCAAGAGCTAAAGCAACTAAAACTGTTTTCATATTTTTAAATATTAAGCTTGTAAAGAAGTATATGAAACTATGATTTTTTTATGAAACGCTCATTTGAAAATAATTATTCTGCCATTTCAGAATTGTTATTTTTTCTGTCCCTATTCCAGCGGCTACCGCACCTGCTGCGAAATTCGGTTTTAAACTTTTCTTTCTCCTCTGGCGTCATGCCGGCCCATCTGTCTTCCAGATTATGTTTCCAATGCTGCCGCCTTCCACTTTGCCAGCCACCTCTTCTACCGAAGCCTCCAAACAAAATTTTACTCAATAAGAGAATGCCAAGTGCTTGCACATAACTGATTTGGTTCACTCCGGTTACTGCGGGTAATATAGCATTCCATAATGCCATAACAATTGCCCCAAACACCAGCGCAGCAGCTATAAAAAATGTTACGAACATCAATCCTTTTTTAACCCAAAACTTTTTCATCTACTTAATTTTTAAATTTGATTTTAATAATTTTTTTATCTGTAGTTAAATTATTAATAGTTTAATAATTCTTCCTTTAAAACAAGAAGCCTTTCTCTCAAGTGCAATACTGCATAGCGCTTTCGGCTAATAAGTGTCGCAACATTTACGTTAGTTTTTGCCGAAATATCTTTAAAGGAAATTCCATCAATCTCGTTTTGTATAAAAACGTTTTTTTGCTCTGCGGGCAATTCATCCAGGGCAAGCTGCAGTTCTTCCCAAAATAAATTTCGCAGAAATTCTGTTTCAGGATTTGTGTCTGATGCAAGAAACATTTCTTTCCAGTCAAAACTTTCTTCATCGGTTTCTATAGATCCAAAAACATCGTCGGCCAGTGGGAGTTTTTGTTTTCGATAGCTATCGGTTATTTTGTTGCGTGCAACAGTAAACAGCCAACTTCCAACCCGTTCAATAGGTTCTGTATTGCCGGCAAATTGGTAAAAGACATCCTGCAAAATATCTTCGGCGTCTTCGTTGCCTGATACTCTTTGCTTTATAAAGCCAAGCAGGCGCCTGCTATATTCTTTAATTGTTTGCGTAACATTATTTCTTTGGTCTGCCGCCATGTTTGCTTTTATGTTGAGAACATCCTCCATTATTGAGAGAGACGATTCTGAAACGAATTTGTTTTAAAGTTCACAATAAATAATTGCCCGGTAATGAAAAGGAAAAATTTTTAAAAATATTTTGATCTATGCGTCATTTCTTAAAACATTTTTCGGGCTCACTCGTCTATCTTATTATTATTCATTTAAAAATAAAAACATGTACTACAATCAGTCACGTGCCGCAAAAGGCAACTACGGAGGCAGGCAACAGCACCTGTCCATCCGCTCCATGCAAAGAGCCGCTGTAAACATTTACAAGACAGAAACCAGCTATGAAATGCTGGTATTCGCACCAGGCCGCATCCGCGAATATTTTAAACTGGATGTGAAAGGAAATGAATTGATCATTTCTTACACTCCGCCGGAAGGATTTCCAAAGTTTGAGTGGGTTAGAAGGGAATATAGCCGTGGAGGTTTTGAAAGAACATTTACGCTGGATGAATCTATTGATGCGACAAATATCGTTGCAAAATATGAAGACGGTGTTCTTCAGGTAACCCTGCCCGTTATACCTGGCAAAGAATCTTCAAGCCATGAAATAAAAGTAAGTTAAGGCTGAAAATGTCTTAGGATTAAAAAGGTGATAATCGTAAAAAAATTGTCACCTTTTTTTATGGAATGCTTTGCATTTTTTTTTAAAAAACTTAATAAGTACCTTTTCAAAAATTTATTAGATGAAAAGTTTGAAAACTTCTTTCCTGGTTTTGCTGATTGTATCACCAACTATCTTAAGTGCGCAACAAGAAAATATTAACCAGGATGTGATGGCGAACATAAGAAAAGAAGGCTTGCAAAATTCCAAAATTATGGATATTGCTTTTCATCTTACTGATGCAAGTGGCCCCAGGCTTACTGGTTCCCCTGGATTTATGCGCGCGGCAAATTACGCAAAAGATGCTTTATCAGGCTGGGGCCTTTCCAATGCAATGCTTGATCCCTGGGGAGATTTTGGCAAGAGTTGGGAGCTGGAGAAATCTTATGTGGCAATGAAAGCGCCGTGGTACAAATCATTGGAAGCGTACCCAAAAACCTGGACCGCCGGAGCTAACGGTCATGATGCTGAAGTGTTATTGATTACTGCTAAAGACTCGGCAGGCCTTGATGAATTTAAAGGCAAGCTGGCAGGTAAAATATTGATTACAGATAGATCGGATTCTTACAACCAAAGCTTTAAACCGGATGCCACAAGATATACTGATACAGAGCTCGACAGTATGAATGCTTACCAGGAAAAACCCGTTGATACCGCTGCTGCCCGAAAAAGAAGAGAAGAATTTAGAAGCCGTGGGCGGGAGCAACAAAGTGTGTTGGTTGGCTTAAAAAATATGGCAGTTAACGAGGGCGCAGTTGCATTGCTGAGCACAAACCCAAGAAACCATGATGGAACAATTTTTGTTCAACAAGCGGGTCCATATAAAATTACTGATTCCGCAAATTTCTCAGACATAGCAATTGGCTGGGAAGATTATATGACCATCGTAAGATTGCTTAAAAATAATATCCCTGTAAAAATGGATGTTGATGTACAAACAAAATTTTATACCGACGATACTAAAGGCTATAATGTGATAGCAGAAATAAAAGGAACAGATAAAAAATTAAAAGACGAAGTAGTGATGTTAGGCGGCCATCTCGATTCATGGCATGGAGGGACGGGAGCAACTGATAACGGTGCCGGTT
>JBDTKB010000393.1:0-5125 GCA_039935555.1 Ginsengibacter sp.
TAAAAAAATAAATTCTTATTCATGGGACGCGGAGATAAAAAAACAAAAAAGGGAAAAATATTTAAAGGATCTTTTGGAAAATCCAGGCCTTCAAAAACTGGTGAGGCAGTAAAAAAAGCCACTACTAAAACTAAAACTCCTGAAAAAAAGGAAGCATAATTTAAGGAGCCAACCTTTCAATTGTCCATAATCTTTTTTCGTTGAGCGTGTATTGCAAACGATCGTGCAGCCTGCCCGGCCGGCCTTGCCAAAACTCTATCATATTGGGTTCTACAATATATCCGCCCCAGTACTCAGGCCGCGGAATGTTTTGTGATTGAAATTTACTGGTGAAATCTTCCACATTTTTTTCAAGTATTTCACGGCTGGCGATGGATTCACTTTGGGGCGAACTCCAGGCTCCTATTTGGCTATCCGGAGGGCGGGAAGAAAAATATTCGTCGCTTGCGCGGGCATCAACTTTTTTTATTGATCCCTCGATGCGTACCTGGCGCTCAAGTTCTTTCCAAAAAAATACAAGCGAAACGTTTGGATTGTCTTGTATTTGCTTTCCTTTTCTGCTATTATAATTTGTGAAGAAGACGAAACCATTTTGTTCTAATCCCTTTAATAAAACAATACGGGCTGATGGTTGCCCTGCGATTGTGCTGGTTGCAAGCGTCATAGCGTTGGGCTCATCAATCTCACTTTCTATTGCCTGGCCCCACCATATTTCAAACTGCTTCATCGCGTCCGCGTCTACATCTTTTTCAAGAAGTGATTGTAACCGATAGTCTTTTCTTAATCCAGCTAAATCATTATTGAGAGGCATATATAATATAAATTATTGTAACTAAATTAAGCCACAAAATTATCTTGCCTTGAATTTATATTTCGTTGATAAATTCAATTTACTTTTTAATGATTTCAACGCCGAGGGATTCTTTATCATTTCATCTTGAAAAATTCGAACCAAAAGTATGCAGCAGGTAAACCAAGGGATTTATTTTTCTGGCTCATTGCTTTTATTATCATCGTTTGATGAACCAGAAGTTGGATGGGCTGGTGTGTTTATCTTATTTTCAAGTTCATTTTTTAAATTGGTGAAACTATCTTTTAAGTTATCAGTTGCGGAGCGAAACATATATGCAGATGCCAAAACACCTATGGCTGAAATGGCGGCTATATATAGGCCAAAGCCAATTAAAGAACTTCCCATTATAGAATCATTTGCTTTCGAATAAAACCAGATAATGCTTAGTAATGCAACAGTTCCGCCAATTAAAACAACCGGCCAAATTGTTTTATCGAAATTTTTTGTCTGGTCGCCCAAATAGGCAATTACTGCAATAACGACAAAGCATAAGAACGTTAGAATTCCAACATCATGCATGCCATTTTGGGTTTGCGAATAGCCAAAAAGTGAAACGGATATCCATGGTAAAAACATGGAAATAATACCTGCCGCTGCGAAAATTAAAACAAACTTTCTTTGTTTATTCATTGTTTGAAAATTCATAAAATAGTTTGAATGGTGAAGAAATTAAGGCAGAATCAAAGAGAGGATGAGAAGCATAGATTGGCTATGAAAAATAATGAATTGTTTTTGACAATGCAAGCAATTACCTTTCTTTTTGGTAATTCGATTGAAAAAAAAAGAATAAGATATCTTTTACAGAATTTGCGGGGTGGAAATATTATTAATTGTAATCTTTCTACGTGAGCCTTGATTTTTCTTCTTCGCATAAGGCAAGTTTACTTTCAAGTTCTTTCAAATATTCAAGGCGCATTTCCCTATTAACTTCATTTTTATTGAGTGCCACAATTCTATTTCGAAGATGGTCCGCTTCACTTTGCAACTCCGTAAATTCGCGCTGAAGCATGTAGTATTTTTCACGAATTGTTATTTCAGAAATTAATAATTGTTCCAATTCTTTCTCACGCTCTGTTGAGGCATTGAGTTGTTTTTGCAGTAGCGTAAGTTTTTCTTCCATAGAAACAATCTCGTGCGCACGGGTTTCATAGTCACTTTGTAACTCAACAAACCGGTTGTTGTTTTCAGAAAGGCTGCTTAATTGATTTTCAGCATCTTCAAGCATTTGCCTGGCCGCATCTAAATCGTTTTCAAGTTTTTCTTTCGTACTATTTTCTTCATAATACATTTCTTTCCAGTCTTCCTCATCGTCATAAACTGCAACCTTATCAGGCACAACTTTTTTTGTTGTATTCAACTCCTCAAGAGCATTTAGCCGCTGCTGAAGTTTTGAAAATTGTATTTGGTAGAAAGTAGTATTGTCCTCAACGGACTGCACTTTATTTTTTAATACTTTTAATGAATCGCGATTTGTATGAACCGCTTCGGTGGTATTTTGATCTTTGTTAAATTTGAATAAATACCTTTTATCAGCCGGCAAAAATTCATAAGAACTAACGATCATACGGTAGGCAAAAATGACGCAGGCAATAAGAATTATGAAGGATATTATCCACCACAGCCACATAAAATAATTATTTTAGAATAACAATAAAACCAATACTTATTTTGGGAGTTACAACCTGGAGGCATTCATAGGTATTGCTTTCCTGGCTTTCAGAGCAGACAAGCAGGAAACTAAAGCTGTAAATTAGGCAAAATTATCCGGAAACAAGAGTCCCCACTTTTTCTCCTGTAACTACGCGAAGCAAGGTGCCCGGCGTGTTCATATCAAATACAATAATTGGAAGCTGGTTTTCCATACAAAGCGTAAAGGCAGTCATATCCATTACTTTTAAATTTTTTGATATACACTCAGAAAAGGAGATATTTTCAAATTTAACAGCATCCTTATTTTTTTCAGGATCGGAAGAATAAATTCCATCGACTCTCGTACCTTTTAAGATTACATCTGCCTTTATTTCAATTGCCCGCAAAGAGCCCGCTGTATCGGTAGTAAAATATGGGTTACCTGTGCCCGCACCAAAAATTACTACCCTGCCTTTTTCAAGATGCCTGATTGCCCTTCGACGGATATAAGGTTCAGCTATTTGCTCCATTTTAATAGCACTTTGCAACCTGGTATAAACACCCACTCTTTCAAGTCCACTCTGCAAGGCCATTCCATTGATCACCGTGGCAAGCATTCCCATATAATCGCCTTGCGCGCGTTCAATGCCAGTCTCCGCTTCATTCATTCCACGATAAATGTTGCCGCCACCGATTACAATCGCTACCTGAACACCTAATTCGGTGATCAATTTAATATCCTGGGCATATTGAGAAATTACCTGCGAATCAAGGCCGAAACTTTTATCACCCATTAAAGATTCACCGGAAAGTTTGAGAAGGATTCGTTTAAACTTTGGTAGCATAAGCCAGCGTAAAATTTGATTTTGCCGAGCGAAGGTAATGGATTTATAAGATGAAAGATTGAGGTTTTTATTTGCTATAATATCATTTATGAATATTTCCGCTTCATTATCAACAGATAAATACATTCAAAACCGGGGCTTTTAATTATGCGGGGCCACGTGGGTCTCTTACTTTTTTTTATAAGCCTACATTTGTGTTTAAGAAGGATTAGATTTTTATATTGTTTGAAACATCTGAGTTGATCAAATAAAAATTATAGAGGTTTGAATAACTATTAAATTAGTAAAGTAAAAATCGAATTGTTTTAAAATTAGTAAAATGGATAAATTAGTAAACGTTGGGTTAATAGGGTTCGGAATAGGAGGGCAGGTATTTCACGCGCCCCTGATCTCGTGCGTAAAAGGGTTGCACCTTAAAAAAATAAGGGCTGTAAAAGAACAGCAAAGGTCAGTAGCTTCTTCAAAATATCCTGATGCAGAATTGGTAGTAACACCCGAAGAAATTTTTGATGATCCATCAATTGATCTCGTCGTAATTTCTACTCCCAACACGAGCCATTATGCTTTAGGTAAAGCTGCTTTGCTTGCAGGAAAAAATGTAGTGTTAGATAAACCTTTTACAATAAACACTGCTGACGCAGATGATTTGATTGCACTTTCAATAAAGGAAAACAAACTACTAACGGTGTACCATAATCGCCGTTTTGACAGTGATTTTACTACGCTGCAAAAAGTAATTAAAAGCGATTTGCTTGGCCGGTTGGTAGAATTTGAAAGCCGCTATGATCGATTCAGAAATTATTCAAGGCCTGGTGCCTGGCGTGAGGAAGAAAAGCCAGGGTCAGGAATTCTTTATGACCTTGGCTCACATCTTATTGATCAGGCTTTGGTATTATTTGGTTTGCCGGAAGCTATTACAGCAGACTTAAGAATACAACGGCTGGACGCGAAGGTTGTGGATAATTTTGAATTAATTCTGCATTACAAAGGCTTGAAAGTTACCTTAAAAGCAGGCATGTTAGTTAAAGAATTATTGCCTCGATTTGTTTTGTTTGGCAACGAAGGATCTTTTACTAAATATGGTATGGATGTTCAGGAAGACGCTCTTAAAAAAGGGCTGAGACCTGGCACAATGAGTAACTGGGGCATTGAGCCACCTGAAATTTGGGGCACATTAAATACTGAATTTAAAGGAATTCATTTCGTTGGTAAAGTTGAAAGTGAAGTGGGAAATTATGCGCGGTTTTATCAAAATGTATATGACGCTCTTGTTAAAAAAGAAGAACTCAACGTGAAGCCGTTGGAGGCACGAAATGTTATTCGTGTTATAGAACTTGCATTGCAAAGCGATAAAGAAAAAAGAACAATTATGTATTCAAATAAATAGGTTCAAAGGCTATCTCCATTTTTTGCTGGATTTGGTCTTTGATTTTAAAATAATATTAAACTGCCCTGGCTACATCTAAAGGGAAAAAATGACAAAAAAATGAACCGTGGTGCTAATTATTAAACTCAGTTATTTCGTTTAAAAGTTGACATTATTCCGACCAGAAATATAACCTTACTAAGAAAGTAATTTGTTGAGGTAATTATAACTGTTTGTAACATTTTCTATCGGGTGTGGTGCTCCATCCTGCTCGACAAAGAAATATTTCATTCCTGATTCTTTCGCGTTATCAAAAATGCGCTTAAAATTTATCGTTCCAGAGCCGACTTCTGCCGGATTTTGTGTTGTCTTATCTAAATCTTTAACATGCCACAATGGGTATCGGCCGGGGTGAAGCTTAAACAATTCAAC
>JBDTKB010000394.1:0-7498 GCA_039935555.1 Ginsengibacter sp.
GAAGGTAAAATGAACAGTAAAGAAAAATCGAATTTTGAAAAGAGAATTAATCAATACATCCGTGATTTGGATAAATGTATGGCAATGATCAATAACTGATATGGAAAATGAACTTATTCCAATAAATATTTTAATAGGCGATAGATCTTACCGCATAAAAATACTGCCGTCCGATGAAGAATTAGTACGAAAGACCCTCAAGATTATCAATGACAAGATCATTGAATTTCGCGCTCAATTTGCAGGAAAAGATATGCAGGATTATATTTCAATGGTTCTAATTTGGTACGCAACACAGCCTCAGTCCGCTAACAGCGAAGCTTCCCCAGGCAAAGAACTTTCAGAAACACTAGAGAAAATTGGAAGGCAACTGGATGCTTTAATTTAAGCCTGGTTGAGAATTTTTTTCTTTGGCCTTCAACAAATATTTAATACGATCGGAATAGTTTTTTAAAAATGTTCGACCCTTAAAGCTGTCCATAATTTTCCACACAATTTAGCTAACTTCGTCTATTCGCACTTCCAAATTTGATATTGCAAAAGAGGACAAAAGATTATGAACCGTTTTAAATCATTAAAAAACAATGGAACAACTCATCCCAATACTAGTTGGTGTCGTTGCTTTAATAGCAGGCATCATTCTGGGTAAAATTTTATTTGCCAAAAACACAAAAAAACAATTAGAAACAGCAGAATCACAAGCTCAAAAAATTATTGCAGACGCTCAAATCCAGGCTGAAACCCTAAAAAAGGAAAAACAACTTGAAGCTAAGGAAAGATTCGTCCAACTAAAATCAGAACATGATAAGGAGGTTTTTCAACGTAATCAAAAATTAGGTGAAGCAGAAAGTCGCATTAAGCAAAAGGAGCAATCCATTAATCAAAAGGACCAAAATGTAGAGCGCGTTATTAAAGAGAATGAGTCAATAAAAGAAACCCTAAACCGCCAAATTGAGGTGGTAAATATTAAGCGAACCGAACTGGAAAAACACCAGGAAGAGCATATTCGCCGGCTTGAAAAAGTTGCCGAACTTTCAGCTGAAGAAGCTAAGGCCCAGCTTATTGAATCTTTACGGCATGAAGCCAATTCGCAAGCACTCGTTATTCAACAGGAAATTGTTGATGACGCAAGGCTGCGCGCTAATAAAGAGGCACGAAAAATAATCATACAAACAATTCAACGGACTGCGGCAGAACAGGCGATCGAAAATGCAATCACTGTTTTCAACCTGGAAAGCGATGAAATAAAAGGCTCCATAATTGGCCGTGAAGGACGAAATATCAGGGCGATTGAGGCAGCCACGGGGGTTGACCTGATTGTTGATGACACACCTGAAGCGATCATACTTTCTTCATTCGATCCTTTGCGTCGCGAAATTGCGCGCCTTTCGCTTCAGCGTTTGGTTACGGATGGCCGCATTCATCCTGCGCGCATTGAAGAGGTGGTTGAAAAAACAAGGCGGCAGTTGGAAGAACAAATTATTGAAATTGGCGAGCGAACCGTGATAGAATTAGGCATTCATGGCCTGCATAAAGAATTAGTCAGGATTGTTGGAAAAATGCGGTTTCGTTCCTCTTATGGCCAGAATTTATTGATGCATAGCAGGGAAGTTGCCAACCTTTGCGGAGTAATGGCTGCAGAGTTAGGTATGAACGTAAAGCTGGCCAAGCGGGCAGGTTTATTGCACGACATAGGGAAAGTGCCAGACGACGAAACTGAACTAAGCCATGCACTTTTAGGAATGAAGCTGGCCGAAAAATACGGCGAAAATCCAGCAGTTTGCAATGCTATCGGAGCCCATCATGACGAGGTGGAAATGCAATATGTAATCTCACCGGTGGTACAGGCGTGCGATTCAATGAGTGGAGCAAGGCCAGGAGCAAGGCGCGAAATAATGCAGCAATATTTGCAACGTATTAAAGATCTTGAAAATCTGGCGCTGGCATACCAGGGCGTTGAAAAAGCATACGCAATACAAGCGGGAAGAGAACTTCGGGTAATTGTTGAAGCTGAAAAAGTAAGTGACGGTGAAAGTGATAAACTTAGTTTCGAAATAGCCCAAAAAATTCAAACGGAAATGACGTACCCCGGCCAAATCAAAGTAACGGTAATAAGAGAGAAGAGAGCGGTAAACGTTGCCCGATAGGATTAATATTCAGATTTATCTATTTCACTTTTCAAGTTTAATAGAGGTTTTTGAAATTAGCAGGTAAATTGAATAAATTAATCTAAAATTTTCACTTACCTTCGCACTCCTAAAATAAAAAGCCATGAATGCAGTTGCATTTGTTCACGAACAGTTGACATCGAAAAAAGAACTCCCTAAATTTAAAGCGGGGGACAATATTACCGTTAACTATAAGATACAGGAAGGTAATAAGGAGCGTATCCAAAGTTTTAAAGGCGATGTCATTAAGCGCCAGGGAGAGGGTGGTACGGCAACTTTCACGGTTAGAAAAATAAGTGATGGAATTGGAGTTGAGCGGCTTTTTCCGCTGTTTTCACCAAATATTGAAAGCATTAAGCTCCATAAAGTGGGGAAAGTAAGGCGCGCAAAACTTTATTACCTTCGTGAAAGAAGTGGTAAAAGTGCCCGCATTCAGGAAAAAAGAATGAAATAATCAACATAATTTTAGTAAAAAACCGGGAACCACTTGTTTTCCGGTTTTTTATTTTATATACTTGCAGTTCTCAAAAAACTCTGAATGATATAAACTGTACCTGACCATAATTTATTTAAATGAAAAAAGTTTGTATCGCTGCCATCGTACTCATTGTTACATTTGCATCTTGCGCCCGGGGCATAACTCCTTATGAAGCAGCCAACGGAAAGGCTAAATGCGGGCGGTATCTAAGGTAAAACGGCCTCAATTGTTAAACAAAATTGAAATGGCCAACTCTTATTTCGCATTATAATTATTACCGTATCTTTGAACTTCTAATTATATAGCAATGACAATTAACTTATTAAAACCAGTATTACTACTTTCGATGCCCGGCGGCTCGGAATGGATTTTAATTCTTCTTGTAGTTCTTTTATTTTTTGGAGGTAAGAAAATACCTGATCTAATGAGAGGGATTGGAAAAGGAGTGAGAGAATTTAATGATGCCAAGGAGCATGTAAAAAACGAAATAGATGCAGGCATGAAGGAAAAGGACAATTCTCCGGTTCCTCCAAGGCAGGAAGCTCCACGCCAGGACATTCCAAGGCAAGAGGTTGTGAGAGAATCATAACTCATCGTCCAAATAATTTACTGATTCAATTCACGGCTCAGGTGTGTGTTTTCTATATTTAGATAAACGGCATCTTAGCCGTTTTTTATTAAAAATATTTGCTTGTTTAAATTCCTCACAATAGCTGATTATCAAACTCAACTTTATTCCGGTAATACTTCCTGCCTGGAAGCTACAGAGCATTATCTAAAAAGAATTGACGAAGAAGAAAAATTAAATGCATTTGTTGAGGTGTACACTTTAGGAAGTATTGAGCGCGCAAATTACCTGGATGAGAAAAGGAAAAGCGGGCACCCGTCAGGAAAACTTCATGGCGTAATCGTCGCAATTAAGGATGTGATTTGCTACAAGGATCATAAGGTTAGCGCCTCTTCAGCTATATTAAAAAATTTCGTATCAGTTTATGATTCAACCGTGGTAAGACATTTATTGGATGAAGATGCCATAATTATTGGACGATGTAATTGCGATGAATTTGCCATGGGTAGCACCAATGAAAATTCAGTTTACGGTCGCGTTCTTAACGCACTCGATACCTCTAAAGTTCCGGGAGGTTCTTCGGGTGGCTCTGCAGTGGCCGTGCAGGCCGGCTTATGCATGGTAAGCCTCGGTAGCGACACGGGAGGATCAGTAAGGCAACCGGCCGATTTCTGTGGCTTAACAGGACTTAAACCTTCTTATGGCTGTGTATCAAGAAATGGATTGATCGCCTATGCTTCTTCCTTCGACCAGATTGGGATATTTTCAAATAACATACACGATGCTGCAAAAGTATTAGAAGTAATTAATGGCCCTGACTTTTATGATAGTACTGTTAGCAGGCGGGAACAACAAAATTTTCCAATTTCTTTTCAGTCAAAAAAATATAAAATTGCCCTGTTAAAAAATGCGCTTGAGCATAAAAGTTTGGATGCAGAAATAAAAAAAAACATTTATGATTTAGCGGGCAATTTAAAAGCGGACGGGCATCAAACAGGAGAAATTGATTTTGGAATGATTGACTATATTGTTCCGGCATATTATGTACTTACAACGGCCGAAGCGTCGAGTAACCTTTCCCGTTATGATGGAGTTCGCTTTGGTTACCGGCATGAAAATGACGACGAAGATCTTACAACATTTTATAAAACTACCCGCAGCGAAGGTTTTGGAAAAGAAGTAAAGCGAAGAATTATGCTGGGCACTTTCGTGTTAAGCGAAGGATATTATGATGCCTATTTTACGAAAGCCCAACAGATAAGAAGATTATTGATAGATCAAACCACAGAGATTTTCAAGGAATATGACGCATTGATTCTTCCAACAGCCCCATCAACAGCTTTTGAAGCAGGTGCAATGCAAAAGGATCCGGTGGCCATGTATCTTGCAGACATTTACACCGTGTATGCGAACCTTACCGGTACTCCTGCAATTTCTTTACCCTTGTTCAAACATAGCAACGGCATGCCTTTCGGAGTGCAGGTTATCACAAAAAAGGACAATGAGCTATCTTTGTTGGAGATAGCAGATATGCTGCTCAAAGATTATAAAAGATATTAACCAATGAGCCCGAGACTTTTTATTATAACAACGACACTTTGCTTTCTACTTATTGATGCCAAATCATCATTTGGCCTTAATAATTTTTTTCAACCTGAAAAAGGAGATACAACAATTTTACAAAAGGAAAAGGAGGAAAACACGGCCATAGATGAAGTCATCACATCGCCTACCCCGCCGAAAGAGGAGAAAGTAAAATATGTTGCTGAAGTAACGAAATATGGCTTTAAAAACCTTTTCAGCAATTATTCTTATAATCCAGCTATCCCTTATTCTTCGCAAGTAAATCCTCATGCGGAGACTTATATGCAAGACTATTTGCAGGCACATGGCAAATCTTTAGAAAAAATGAAAGCCACGGCATTGCCTTATTTTAATCTTATAGATGGGATTTTGGTTCGCTACGGATTGCCAAAAGAATTGAAATACCTGGCCGTTATTGAAAGTGATTTAAAGTCCAACGCGCTTAGCTTTGCCGGAGCCCGCGGGCCGTGGCAATTTATGAGTTATACGGCTAAAGGTTATGGATTGCGCGTAAACGAAAATGTTGATGACAGAATAGATTATGATAAAAGCACTAATGCTGCCGCAAAATATTTATTAAGTCTATACAAAGATTTTAAGGAGTGGCTATTGGTGATCGCTGCATATAATGGAGGTCCCGGTCGTGTGTATACCGCTATCAGGAAGAGTGGTAGCCGCAATTTCTGGAAGCTTCAATATTATTTACCAGAAGAGTCAAGAAACCATGTAAAGAAATTTATAGCCACTCATTATGTCATGGAAACAAAGACTCCAGGCGGTGGTTTCGATTATACGCACTTAAATGATTCCAGTGGAATATCAAAACCAGACCTAACTGAAATTGAAACTGCAAATTCCGTAGAACTAGCTGTGTCAGGGAGATATAACGCGAAAATAATAGCACGAAATATAAATATGGACATGCAAGATTTTAACCGCTACAATCCCGGGTTTGATGATATGCTCGCTTCCGGCGGTACTTATAAACTTCGTCTACCCAATGATAGAATGGATATTTTTATAGTTAACAAATATCCCATATTAAATGAGTCGGTAAATCATCTGCTTGAAGACGTAAGCGCGGCACCTAAACCGGCAAATAAAAAGGTAAAAAGTAAACTACCGTAAACGGCTATTCGAAGCTTTTTTTCATCGCATCTATTTTCAATAAACATTCTTCATATTCATTTTCGGCTTCGCTTTTAAATGTAATTGCAGATCCTGCTTGTATAGAAACATACTTGTTTGTGCTGTTATAAAGAATCGATCTAATGATTACATTAAAATCAAAATCACCTTCAGGATTTATATATCCCACTGTTCCGGAAAATAAACCTCTTTTTGTTTTTTCAAATTTCTCAATTAATTCCATCACCCTTTTTTTGGGTGCGCCTGTCATGGAGCCCATGGGAAAGGTTGACTTAAAAATTTCGGAATAGGTGATATTCTCCCTGAGGTTTCCCGATACCGTTGAAATCATTTGATGAACCTGCGGGAACGAATAAATTGCTAATAGTTCTTTGACAAATACAGAACCTTCTGAACAAATTTTAGAAAGATCATTGCGAACCATATCTACTATCATAATGTTTTCCGATCGCTCTTTTTCACTATTCGAAAGCGAAATTCTTTCCTGTTCATCTTTCTTCAAATTATCGGTAATTCTCCTTGCGGTTCCTTTTATGGGCTGGGAAATTATAGTTCGGGCTATCTTCTTTAAATACCGTTCCGGGCTTGCACACATGAGGTACTTGTCTTCATATTTATAAAATGCGGCAAAGGGATTTGGAGATAATTTACTTAAGTTAAGATAGACACGAAGCGCATCTATGATATTATTGTCGGCATAGAATTCCTGGCAAAAATTTATTTCATAACAATCACCTTGTAAGATGTGGGCCTGCAGTTTTTTTACCGTTTCAATATATTCTTCTTTTGTAAACCGCGATTGAAAAATAACGGGTTTTGTTTGATTCAATTTTTCAGGTACAAAAGAAATTATTTCATCAAAAATTTGCCTTGGATCGGAGCCTGGGTAAACACCAATGCTTAATTCATTCGCTTTGAAAATGAAAATGATTTCAGGAACGAAAAAAAGAAATTCCGGAAAACCTATCCCGTCAGGGTTTGATGAGTGCAGGTTTTCTATCTGATTTTTAAAATCATAAGACACATGGCCAAAAATCCAATCGGGATTTGATTGTATGAATAAATCAAGATCAGCAAAGTTTACACCGTCACCAGCTAAAAACTTGTCGAGCGAGCCTGCGCCGGCTACCCATTCAAGTGATTTATTGAAATCATAGCCATGGTTATCAAGAAAACAAAAAATGCTAAACTTCTTACAGAAATTTAGCATTTGAATTTTGAATAATAAAAAATCAGTTATTGTATACGATGTGAATTTTCTTTTCAAAATAATTGGTCAACCAACATGTCACTTGAAAGATTTATGAATATCAAAAATCATCCTCATCTTCATCATCTCCTTCATTGCCGTCATTAAAAAGATCAAGATCTTTGAAATCATCATCAATCTCAAAATCATCATCAGCTTTACCTTTTTTGCCGGCAGGCTTTTTAATTTTTGATTTAGGTATATCAAACTCCTCAAAATCGGGATCATAATCATCGTCATCACCTGATTTTTCCCAATCATCTTCCACTTCTGCATCATCGTCATCATCATCATCGTCTGAT
>JBDTKB010000395.1:0-14860 GCA_039935555.1 Ginsengibacter sp.
GCTTTATTGAGATCGCCCGACGATGACATATAAACTTTAGAAAGTGGCGTCCCATCTATCGGGGAAATTACTTCGAGAAATTTTTCGGCGGAAGCATTGACAAAATTTCCATTGACAAAATTTCTAATTACTTCGTACTTCATAATTGGATATTAAAATTGAATAATGTTGTAGTAAAGTAAGAAAAAAAACACTTATTAATGAATTGATATTAATGTATTGTAAATTTATGGCTTACAAAATAACCGGCTTATTTTTTGAAGCCTCTATTTTAATATATGCTTAACCGGAATATTCTCATTTTTTTATTTTTTTTTGCTAAACTACATTCTTACGAAGGTTGTGCTTCTAATAAAAACAAAATTAACCTGCCTTGCAAAGAGTATGATCTTAATCAACCAACTGTTATGAAACTTGGAGACAACCTTACCCAAATTTCAGGAATTAGTTTTTATCCAAAAGATAGTAGCGTATTTGCTATTTCCGACGGAAGTGGAAGCCTTTTCAAAATACATAATGATAATGCCGATATGACGGTACAATGGAAATTTGACGATGCTAATGATTTTGAGGATATCTATGTACGGGATAGCTCCTTTTATATTTTGGCAAGTAACGGAAATATTGAAAGTTTGAAATTTTCACCAAAAGGCGATACCATTTATAGAACGAAAAGCAGCTTTCCCGGCGCCGATAAAAAAAAGAATGAATTTGAATCGATTTATTTTGATGAGGCCGGGCGAAAATTAATTATGGTTTGCAAAAGCTGTGAAGGCGATAAAAAAAGTGCCGTGTCAGCCTGGTCTTTTGACCCGGTAAGCGGGGCTTATTCTCCGGCTAAATTTTCGTTAGATGTAAAATCTATAGCGAAAAGAGTTGAAGAAGATAAATTAAAACTAAAGCCTTCTGCAGTTGCTGTCAATCCTTCTACTAAAGACCTGTGGATTCTTGCTTCTGAAAATCAATTATTGGTCGTAACAGATACCAAAGGAGCTACAAAAGAAGTGTACACATTAGATCCCAGACTTTTTCCTCAGCCTGAAGGAATTGCGTTTACGCCCTGGGGTAATTTGATCATTTCAAATGAAGCCGGCGATAAATACGGAACAGCCACCCTGTTGATTTTTAAGCCTAAAAAAAGAATTTGATGCAACGAATAACTGCGGTTTTATCTATGGTGTTGTTAAGTCATTTTTGTGTGGCACAAACAGATTCAATTGCAAAGCGAATTATATTAATTGGCGACGCCGGCGAACTTAATTTTGGAAGAGAGCCCGTAATTGATGCAGCACGAAGCCTGATTCCTTTCGATAAAAATACGACCGTTATTTACCTGGGAGATAACATTTATAACTCGGGTTTACCTCCTGATTTCACAAAAGATTATAAAAAGTACAAATCAATTTTAGACTCGCAAATAAATATTGCAAATGGCACGGATGCCAAAGTCATTTTTATTCCCGGCAATCACGATTGGAATAATGAAGCGCTTGACGGCCCTGAAATTGTAAACCGTCAGGAGCAATATATAAAAGATCTCCATAATGATAACATAAAATTTATGCCAAGGGATGGTTGCCCGGGTCCTGAGTATTATGATATTTCTCCTGATGTTATTCTAATTGTTTACGATAGCCAATGGTTTATAAGAAAGCCAAATAACAGGCCGGGAATTGAATCAGATTGTGATTTCAAAACAGAAGATCAATTTTATACAGCACTCGAAGATCTTATAAACAATAATTCTAAAAAATTAATCATTCTTGCAGAACATCATACGCTCAAAAGTTACGGAATACACGGTGGTACGTATCGTTTAAAGCAATATATTTTTCCTCTTACGGAAATGAATCCAAAGCTATGGATTCCTTTGCCGGTGATTGGATTATTGTATCCATTGGTTAGGGGTGTATTTGGTACACCCGAAGATTTGAAATACCCCGCTTATGCTAACATGCGCCATAGAGTTGAGGATATAGCCAAAGAACATTCCAATATAATTTTTGTGGCAGGCCATGAGCACACGCTGCAATTGATAAAAGATACCAGTCATTATTTTATTGTTAGTGGCGCCGGCTCAAAAAGTACACGGGTTGCCAAAAATAGAAAGGCCCCATACCTCGCCCAATCATTGGGATTTGCTACACTCGAAATATCTAAAAATAAAAATATTCATATTGATTACTATGAAGTAAATGCAGATTCAGTCAGGCACAGTTTTGCAAAAAACCTTTTTAATTACTCTCCATTTACTCTTGAACACGAAGATTCTTCAAAAGTGCCTAAATCACTACCGATAGAACAATCCGGCGATAGTGTTACCGTAGCCGTAAACAAAGAATATAAAAATGTTTCGGGGATACATAGAATATTCTCGGGCACTAATTATAGAAAAGAATGGTCGACTCCTGTTAGATTAAAAATTTTCAGAATTGATAAACAAAACGGTGGGTTCAGAATTACAGGAAGTGGCGGTGGCAAACAGACAGAAAGTTTAAGGCTTATTGATAAAGATAGTGCTGAATGGGTATTAAGAACAGTGGATAAAAATCCCTCCGGCTCAATACCCGAAGTACTAAAACCTTACGTTGCAGAAAATATAATGAAGGACATGATAACGGGCGAACATCCTTTTGGCGCTTTAATGATACCGCCTCTGGAAGACGTCGCTTTAGTTGAACATCCCGAACCATTATACTATTATGTGCCTGATGACCCGGCCCTCAAAAGTTACCGGGAAAAATTTAAAAATAAAGTTTGCCTGTTGGAAAGACGTGACGCAACTTCGGATGGATCCGATACGAAAAGCACCACCAAGGTTATAGATAAATTACTTGAAGACAATAAAAATCATGTGGATCAGGAAGCGGTCTTAAGGGCACGGCTAATCGATATGCTGATTGCTGACTGGGACCGACATTTTGATCAATGGCGCTTCGGAACACAGGACACTGGTGTAGGAAAATTATATTATCCAATTCCGCGCGACAGGGACCAGGCATTTTTTTATTCAAATGGGCTCTTTGTAAAAGGCCTTAGTGTTGCTGCACTTCCATATTTGCAGGGTTTCAGAAAACACTATCCAAATATTAAATGGTTTAATTGGGAAGAGAGAAACTTCGACCGGTTCTTTATGAATAATCTTGACGAACCAACCTGGAAACGGATTGTTACTAAATTTACTTCGGATGAAACCGATGGAGTTATTTATGATGCGGTAAAACAATTGCCGGCTGAAATTTATAAAATGGACTCCGCTAAGATAACTTCTAAATTAATAAGCCGTCGTAACCTGTTAGCGAAAAATGCCATTCGCTATTACAAGTTTTTATCTAAGGAAGTCAACATTGTTGGCAGTAATGAAAATGAATTCTTCAAAGTTTTTAATAACGGCGATAATCTTGAAGTAAAGGTCTTCAAAAGAAAAAAACGGACTGATTCTTCTACTTTAATGTACGACAGGATATTCGATTCAAAAATTACGAAGTATATAAATTTATACGGTTTAAATGGAAAAGATTTTTTTGAAGTAGATTCAACAGCGAACAGTAAAATTAAATTAAGAATTATTGGAGGTAAAGGAAAAGACACTTTTAATATTCATGGAAATGTTTCTAACATTATTTATGATTTCAAGGGCGATTCCAATTTTATTGAACACAGCCACAAAACGAAGGACGCAATTTCCACTGATCCTGGTGTTAATCTTTATGATATCACCGGGTATAATTACAACTCGTACCGGCTGCCATTATTAAGCGTAGGTTATGATTACGAAGATCGTCTTAGCGCTGGCCTTGGCTATTCAATGAAAACTTATAGTTTTAGAAAAGACCCCTACAGCACGTACCAGGCAATAACTGCTTTGTATAATTTCAACTCTGGTAAATACCAGGTAAATTATAATGGGGAATTTAACCACATCATAAATAATTATGACCTCGTAGGAAGCGGGTCTTTATATAACACAGTTCTTACTAATTATTTCGGGCTGGGAAATGAAACCAAAGTTGATAAAACGAAAGGTTATGAGTTTTATAAAGTTCGTTACAATTATTTGGCAGGCGATCTTTTGTTGAGAAAGCGCTTTCATAGTTTAGCCGAATTGAAATTTGGCCCTTCTTACTATCATTATTGGAATCATTATTTCGATAACAGGGGCAAAATTTTAGGCCAGCCAGGATTTACAGGTCTCGACTCTGCTGACATTAATTCTGATAAAACCTATTTAGGAGGAAAAGTCGGAATTGTTATTCACACAGTAAACAGTGATCTTTTACCTACACGAGGAATAATTTGGAACACAGAATTCAGTTCGTTATTTGGTATGAATAAAGATAGCCGGCAAATAACCAAAGTTACTTCCGATATGGCTGTTTACTCCAGTTTTACTGATCCTCCCCCATTTGTAATAGTTTTGCACCTGGGTTACGGGCACATCTTTAGTGAAAATTATGAATATTTCCAGGCACTGGATTTAGGAGAAAATAATTACTTAAGAGGATTTCGCAAAAACAGGTTTGCAGGAAAATCCATAATGTATTTATCAACAGAACTCCGCTACAAACTGTTTGATTCAAAGTCATACATTGTTCCAGGTGCCGTTGGCTTATTAGCGTTTAATGATATTGGCCGCGTTTGGACTCCGGATATCACTTCACATAAATGGCACGATTCTTTTGGAGGAGGCCTTTATTACTCACCATATAATTTCGCCATCATTTCAGCTACAATGGCATTTTCTAACGAGGGCAGTCTTTTTAATTTTTCACTTGGAACAAAATTCAATATAACTTATTGACCATGGAGAATAACAAACTTTATAAAAAAATTGAGGAATATGTAAAGGGACTTTTTGAGCAAATGCATGCACCAGCCCTCGTTTTTCATAATCTTGAGCACACACAAAACGTGGTGAAACGCACGCAGGAAATTGCGGGACATTATAAAGTTTCAGAAAATGATATGCTTGTTCTCTATACTGCTGCGTGGTTTCATGATACGGGCCATCTGTTTACAGAGCCTTCTAAACATGAGGAAATGAGCGCTGATATCATGAGAAAATTTATGAAAGATCATGACGTGGATGAAAAAACATTAAAGTCTATTGAGGAGTGCATAATGGCAACAAAAATCCCGAGAAATCCTAATACATTGCTGGAAGAAATTATTTGCGATGCGGATACTTATCACTTGGGAACAAAAGAATTTAAGGAAACAAATCGCCGCGCGATGGAGGAGGCGAGATTAAAAACCGGGGAAATTGATCCTGTTAAATTTGACGAAGGAACCATAAGTATGTTGCAAAACCACCGGTTTTATACAGCCTATGCAAGAGAATTGTTGGACAAAAGAAAAGAAAAAAATCTCGAAAAATTAACCGCTAAAACTTCAGAAAAAAAGGAAGAGCCAAAAGCGAAGGAAGAGCAAGTTGGAACTTTAGCAGGCCTGGAAAAAGATAAGAGCGGATTAATGAGTAAAGGTATTCAAACCATGTTGCGTCTTACGTCTGAAAATCATTTGAAGTTGAGTGAAATGGCAGATCACAAAGCCAATATTTTGATTTCGGTTAATTCAATTATCATTTCTGTTATATTGAGTGTGTTACTTCGAAAATTGCAGGAAGAAATTTATTTAACCATCCCGACATTAATTTTCTTATTGGTTGCCGTTACCACAATTGTTATTTCGATTATGGCCACAAGACCAAAAATCAGCGGTGGTGAGTTTACCCTTGAAGATATAAAAGAGAAAAAAACCAATTTACTTTTTTTTGGAAACTTTTATAAAGCTTCTTATGATCAATACAATGCTGCCATGAGAGAAATGATGCTGGATACCGATTATCTGTATGGTTCTCTTATAAAAGATATTTATTATCTCGGTAAGGTGCTTGGCAGAAAATATAAACTCATCCGGCTTGCCTATAATATTTTTATGGTAGGAATTATCGTTTCTGTTTTGGCATTTGCAATTGCGGCATATTTAAATGGCGCTACTCATTCGGGGCCTGCCAATTCACCGTTTTAAACTATTGGTTTCATGATCTATAACCGGGACCTTAGCTGGTTGGGATTTAATTTACGAGTGTTGCAGGAGGCATCTGACGCAGCAATTCCATTATTTGAGCGGCTCAATTTTTTATCTATTTTTTCTTCTAACCTCGATGAATTTTTTCGTGTACGCTACCCCGGTATCGTTGCAATTTCATTGTTAAATAAAAAGACAAGAAAGGCTATCGGAGAAACTGATGGAAATATCGCTGAAAGAGTTCAGGATGAAATTATGAGGCAACTGGAATTGTTCGGATCAATTTTACATGATCAAATATTGCCTGCATTAAAAAAAAATGGGATCATCTTTTATTACAGCGATCCTATTCTTGAGGAACATCTTCCCGAAATCAGGGAAATATTTCTTTCTAATGTACTCTCCTATATCCAGCCTATTTATTTAGATGGTAAAACTGAGAAAGGCTTTATACCTGAAAATAATAAGCTTTATTTTGTTATTACATTGCTGGAAAATAATGAAGGAATTTTAAAGCAGGCTATCGTAAATATTCCCTCTGAGAAAGTAAAAAGATTTTTCGTTCTCACTCCTATTAAAGGATTCGAATATGTGATTTTTTTAGACGACATCGTCAGGGAAAATCTTAAATATCTTTTTCCCGGTTTAGAAATAATTGGAGTGCATAGTATAAAAATAAACAGGGATGCTGAACTATATCTTTCAGATGATTTTAGAGGAAACCTATTGCAAAAAATAGAGAGCCAGCTTGACAAAAGAGATTTTGGACCACCCTCCAGGCTTCTTTACCAGCAAGGGATGCCGGCGAATCTTCAAATGTTTCTTGCAGGCGCTTTTAAAATTACTTATGAGGAAATGTTTCTGGGAGGGAGATATCATAACCTGAAAGACCTTTCACGGTTTCCCGATTTTGGCGTGCTGAAACATTATGAAAACAGGAAGCCGCTCAATTCAGCCAGCGTTATGAACAGTGGCGACATTTTCAACATTTTAATGAATGAAGATATACTGCTTCACATTCCTTATCAATCTTATAATCCAGTTCTATCTTTCTTTAACCAGGCTGCTGTAGATGTTGATGTAGCTGACATTTATATTACGCTTTATAGGGTTGCTGAAGAATCTCATATAATTAATGCCCTTATCAGCGCAGCAAAAAACGGGAAAAATGTTGTTGCTTTTATTGAACTAAAAGCAAGGTTTGACGAGGCGAATAATATTAAATGGGGCAGGCTGATGAAAGAGGCCGGAGTAAAAATAATTTATAGTAACCCGAAAATTAAAGTTCATTCAAAAATTGCACTTGTAAGAAAAAGAAAAGGAGTTGCCAAACAATCATACGCCATTTTGAGCACGGGGAATTTTAATGAACTTACTGCACAATTTTATACCGATCATGTGTTGATGACAACCGATTTACAAATTATAAAAGAGCTGCTCAACATCTTTAAATTTTTACAATTAAAAGAAATTTCTTCTGAAGATAAAAAATTGAAGTTTGGTTGTTTATTGGTTTCCCAATTCAACATGGTAGATCAAATAAAAAATCTTATTGATAAAGAGATTGAAAAAGCCCAAAATGGTACAGAAGGATTCATCAGGATAAAAGTAAATAACCTGGAAGAACCAGGAATGATTGATTACCTGTATAAAGCTGCAAGCGCGGGAGTAAAAGTTCAATTGATTGTGCGAAGCATCTGCTGCATAATACCCGGAGCGCTTGGCGAAGGCGATAATATTATTGTAAAACGCATAGTAGACAGATATCTTGAACATTCAAGAATGTTCATTTTTGGAAAAGATGACGAAGCGACTGTAATAATTGGGTCGTCTGATTTGATGACGCGTAACCTTTATCATAGAATTGAAGTGTTGGTTACTATTAAAAATGACGTATGTAAAGAAGAACTTTTAAAATATTTTGCCTTACAATGGATGGATAATGATAAAGCGGCTACATTATTGCCGGACTATAAACAGGAAAGAAATAATGACAACACAACAATAAAAATAAATGCCCAACAATCTATTTACAATTATTTAGAAGAGAAAGTATGAGCGTGTTTAAAAGATTTTTTTATATCTCCAATGTCAATAAGATTCGCCTGAGAACGGTTATTTATATCGCTTTTTTTTGGACGGCTATAGATTTTGCAATTGTGCTGTTGCGGCAGGATGAGCAAATGCATACCAAAAGTTTATGGTTTAGGGAAGCGCTGATTTTTTCAGTAAGTCTCATTATGGGATATATGTTTGTTTACCGCTTAAGAAAAATGTTGAGGCATTATCCTTTATGGTTAAATTTTTTAGCTAAAAGTGTAATTCTTCTAGGCTCAGCTTTATTATTGACGTTTATAATACAGTTTAGTAACTCATTGATTTTTCAAAATTTGAGTGCCTTTGAAGCCTTTCGCGAAATAGAATCTTATGCACTTTACAGAAACTGGCTCCTCCAGAAGATAATTTATTGGATGATCATTTTCTTTGTAACCCAACTTATACTTATCATAAATGAAAAATATTCACCGGGAGTTTTTATAGATATTCTTGTAGGAAGATATATTCATCCCAAAGTTGAAAAACGAATTGTGATGTTTATGGATTTAAAAAATTCAACACCGATTGCGGAGAAACTTGGACACTCGTTATATTTTTTATTCATCAGGGATTTTATCTATCGTGTTTCGCAGGCAGTAATTGAATTTGATGGAACAATTTACCAGTATGTGGGAGATGAGGTCGTATGCTCATGGTTATTTGCGCCAAAAAATACACGCAAATGCCTGGATACAGTTATACAGGCCAGAAAAAACATACAGAAGAAAAGCGGGTATTTTCGGGGAAAATATGGCATAGTGCCAGAATTTCGTGTTGGCATTCACGTAGGCGAAGTAACCGTTGGGGAAATTGGGGTGATAAAAAAAGACCTCGCTATGAGCGGTGATACGATGAACACTACCGCTCGCATTCGAAGTGCTTGCAATGAATTAAACCATCATTTTATCGTATCAAAGGAATTTGTTGAAAATATAGGCCTCGAAAAATGGCAGACTGAAAGCCTGGGTATGATAGACCTCAAAGGAAAAGGCAGCGGGATGGAGTTATTTACATTAAAAATTTGACGCGCTGGCAGTTTCCGGAATAAATCCCATCTAATTTCCATAATCTATCTATTTGGTCCTGCTATTATTTAGATTGATAATTATTGGTTTAAATTTTGTTACACTGGAATCAAACATTTTCCGGTAAAATACTATATGGAATCAAAAGAGAAGGCACCTGTTAAAAAAAGATCTGTTTTAAACAAGGCTGCGAGGATATTTGCATGGATAGTTGGCAGCATCATTTTTCTCATCATAGTAGCTTTGCTACTTATTCAGACCGCGCCTATTCAAAACTTCGCAAGAAAAAAAATTGTCAGCTATCTGGAAAATAAATTAAAAACCAAAGTTGAAATTGGTAAACTCGACGTGAAGTTTCCAACTGCTATTTCATTACAAAATGTTTATTTGCAGGACCAGTCAAAAGATACATTGCTCTACGGTGGCGAACTTATGATTGACATAAGTATGCTTAAACTGTTGAAAAGCGAGATCAGTATACAAGAAATTTCTTTAAACAATATGGTGGTAAAAGTGAAGAAACTTCCGCCGGATTCAGTTTTTAATTTTCAATTTATTGCCGATGCATTTGCCGGAGGCACAAAAAATACTTCGCAGGCGCAGGATACCTCTGCCATAAAAATGAACATTGACAGGATCCTTGTAAATAAAACAAGAATCGTTTACATGGATGCATATACCGGCAATGACATGGATATGTATTTTGGACACCTGGATACAAAGATTTCAACATTTGATCCTTCTCATTTGGTATTCGATATTCCGTCAATAACACTAAAAGGTTTACATGGCCATTTCTACCAGTTAGAACCTTTACCACAGTCTGTAAAAAAAATTGTAGCGACGGCAGCAGCCCAGCCCGACAATTATTTACAATTCATAAATAAAGAAATGAATTTTTCAGATATTGATTTGGTTTACAAAAGCGAACCATCCAATATTTATTCATCATTTGTTATTGGCGACCTTGTGATCCATCCAAAAATATTTGATCTTAAAAACAGTATCTATACACTTAAAGATGCTACTTTAAATCAGTCTGAAATTGTTATACAAACTACAACTGCGAAGGCGAAGCAACTTCCAAAGGATACGGTCCTCACTGTTGCTCCGCCACCTCCTTTCAAAATTATTTCGGGCGATATTGTTATTAATAACAGTAGTTTGAAATATGACGACAATTCAATGCCGAAGGCGCCTTCAGGAATGGATTACTCGCATTTATTTTTATCTGATTTTTCTTTAAAGGCCAATGATCTTCAATACAATACTGATACGACAATAGTATCAATAAAATCCGCGAGCCTCAAAGAAAAAAGTGGATTTATTCTGAATGATTTAACGGCGGACTTTGCAATGAATCCGACGGGTGTTTCGTTACAAAATTTAGATATAGAAACTCCCGGTTCATCTATAAAAAAATCGGTTGTAATTACCTATCCGTCATTGGCGGCCATAAAAAAAGATCCAGGCGTTTTGGGGCTTGATATAAATGTAGTAGATAGTAAAATATCCGTTAAAGATCTTAAAACATTTTTGCCTGCATTAAGTACACAATCCTCCCCTCTTTCGCCTGGGTCTGTATTATTTGTAAACGCAAGAATGACCGGAAAAGTAAGCGACCTGAATTTTCAGAAATTAATTCTAAAGGGATTAAGCGCAACAGACATCAATGCAAGTGGTGTAGTAAAAGGATTGCCAGACACAAAAAAATTGTATGCTGATTTAACCATCAATAAATTTCAAACTTCTAAAACTGATATACTTTCTTTAGTTCCAAAAAATTCTATCCCTACAACCATTACACTTCCTGAAAATCTTTCTGCGTCAGGAAAGATTAAAGGCGGCATGGATAATCTTTACGCTGACCTTTCCATCAACACAAGTCTTGGAGGAGCAAAGGTTTCAGGCACTCTTGTTAACATTACTGATAAAAACAAGGCACAATATAACCTTGCTTTAAATGCAAGAAGCTTGCAATTAGGAAAGCTCATGCAAAATCCACAACTTGGTATTCTTACCGGCGACTTTAAAGTAAAGGGGAAAGGATACGATCCTAAAACAGCAAGTGCCAACTTTGTTGCAACCATATCAACCGTTACATTAAATAATTATAATTATTCTAACATTAACGCGACAGGCTCAATCGGCAATAAACTTTTTAAAATTAATGCAACGGCTAATGATCCAAATTTGGAAGGTTCAATTATTGCAAGTGGTGAATTTGCAGATAAGTTTCCTTCAATACATGTAAATGCAACAATTGATAGCATCAAAACGCTTCCTCTTCATTTTACTCCAAACAAGGTGGTCTATCACGGCCATATTGATGGCGATTTTGCCAATACAAATCCGGACGATCTATCCGGAAATCTGTTAGTTACTCACTCTATTTTAGTAACGGATAGCCAACGAATAACTATCGATACATTAAAAATTCTGGCTGGTAATTCCAACGGCATGCACAGCCTTATGCTTCAATCCGATTTTCTTACGGCAACCATTAAAGGCCAATATAAACTCACGCAATTAGCGGATGTTTTTCAGCAATCAATACAACCGTATTATGCAACAGGCACCAAAAAAAATGTAGCCAAAGTTGATCCTTACAATTTTACAATAAACGCAGGCGCGATTAATAATGCTGCCCTCAAAGCCTTTGTGCCGGCCCTTATAGAATTGAAACCAATAAATTTGGTTGGTCATTTTTCAAGTGACACCGGATGGAACATGTATTTAAAATCTCCTCATGTAGTTTACGGAAGTTATACGATTAATGATTTGAATATTGATGCAGGAACGAAAAACGCTGCACTTGCGTTTAACAGCTCGATAAAACAATTTAAAAGTGGTACTACTCTAAATATTTTCGAGACAACTTTGAATGGCACTTTACAAAATAACAATATAAAGTTTGCGCTAAATATTAAAGATCAAAAGTCTGCCGATAAATATAATCTCAGTGGGTTACTCAGTGAATCTTCGCCCGGCAATTATACCTTCAGCCTGGGCGCCGGCAATATTCTTTTAGATTATACAAAATGGAATATAAATGCCAATAATTCTATATCATACATCGATAAAGATTTGGTTGCCACTAATTTTGTGCTGAGCCAGGAATCGCAGGAATTAAGCCTGAACAGTATTGGGTCCGGCAAAAAGAGGCCTCTTCAAATTGATTTTAAAAATTTCAAAATAGAAACTTTATCCGGGTTTGTTCAAAATGATTCACTCCTGGTTAACGGATTATTAAATGGCTCGGCGGTTGTAAAAAATATTCAGACACAACCAACTTTTACAAGCGATCTCACCGTAACGGATTTAAGTATTTACCAGGATACATTAGGTACGCTTACAGCAAAAATCAATAATAATGTCGCAAACAATTATAACGCAGTAATTAGTTTAGACGGCTATGGAAACAAAATAAATGTGAGCGGCAATTATATAGTGAAGCCAACAAATAGCAGTTACGATTTTGTGGTTGATATTTTAGCACTTCAAATGCACTCGCTGGAAGGATTTACAAAAGGAGGTTTGAAAAATGCGAGAGGCTACGTTACAGGCAAAGTTGCCTTAAACGGCAGTTTAAGTAATCCTAATATTGAGGGGAGACTTAGCTTTGAAAATACTGCCTTCAACGTCAGCGCAGTCAATAATGTTTTTAAAATTGATCAGGCTTCCATCGCAATAGTTAATAATAAAGGAATTGAGCTAAATAACTTTATAATTCGTGACACACTTAATAATGAACTCGCAATTGGTGGCGCGGTTAATACAACCGACTTTAGCAATTTTGTTTTTGACCTGACCGTAAAAGCGCGCGAATTTCAGGCAATTAATTCAACGAATAAGGACAATAAATTATTTTATGGAAAAATGGTTTTTTCCACAAATCTTGCTATAAAAGGTACGCCTACCCGTCCTATAGTTACCGGCACATTATCCATTGATAATAAAACAGATTTCACGGTGGTAATGCCGCAGCAGGATCCTGGTATTGCGAAGAGAGAAGGCATTGTCAGATTTGTAGATTATAGCGCTACGGCCGAAGATTCTCTGTTGATGGTGCCTTACGATTCTTTGAATGTTTCCCCTCTAATTGGTTACGACATTTCTGTAAATATTACCGTGGATAAGGCAGCATCATTCAACTTAATTGTAGATGCGGCTAACGGTGATTTTTTAAAGTTGAAAGGCTCCGCGCAGCTCACGGCAGGAATAGACGCGAGTGGAAAAATAACGCTCGTTGGATCTTACGAAATTGATGAGGGATCTTACAATCTTTCTTTCAATTTTTTGAAGCGGAATTTTATTATTCAAAAAGGGAGCCGTATCGTTTGGACCGGAGAACCAACAACGGCGCAGATTGACGTTACAGCAATTTATGTCGCTAATACTGCCCCCCTGGATCTTGTGCAGGCACAGGTAACCGGCGATCAAACAATGTACAAGCAAAAGTTACCTTTTGAAGTTCATCTTAAGTTAGCTGGCGAACTCTTAAAACCACAAATTTCTTTTGACATTATATTGCCTGCAGATAAAAATTATAACGTATCAAACGACATCGTTTCCACTGTACAAAATATGCTGATACAAATAAGGCAAGATCCCGGTGAAATGAATAAGCAGGTATTTGCACTTTTACTTTTAAATCGCTTTGTCGGCCAAAATCCATTTGATAACAGCGGTGGTAGTTCGCTTAGCGCCGGCACTTTTGCTTTGCAAAGTGTAACGCGACTTTTAACGGAACAATTAAATGCGTTGACGCAAAATTTGATTTCAGGAGTCGACATAAATTTCGATCTTGCCAGCTCCCAAGATTATACAACAGGGAGCCAGCAAAACCGCACTGATTTAAATGTAGGCATTTCAAAACGCTTGTTAAGCGATCGTTTAACCGTTACCGTTGGTAGTGACTTTGAATTGCAAGGGCCGCAACCGGCAAGTAACCAGCAACAAAATTTTGCCGGTAACATTTCTATAAATTATAAGTTAAGTAAAGACGGGAAATATATGCTTCGGGCTTATCGAAAAAATGATTATACCGACATTATTGAAGGTTATGTAATTGAAACAGGAATTGGCTTTATCATATCTGCTGATTTTAATAAACTAAACGAGCTCTTTACCACGCGCGAACAGAGGAGAAAAAAGCGCGAAATAAAGAAAGAAAATAAAAAAGACGCCAAACAGGAAACCGGAACGGAAGAAAAGGATACAGGCAGTGTTCCGCCTTCAAAAGCAACTGAGAATGATAAATAAAGTATACCGTGTAATTTTAATTATTGGGATTTTATTTTTAAGTGCATGCAATGTGACCAAGCGTGTGCCTAAGGGTGATGCGCTATACACCGGCGCCAGCGTTAAAATCTCAGATAGTACCCTTTCAAAAAAGGAAAAGAATTCCATAGTCGATCTAACAGAACATCTGCCAAGACCGGTTCCTAACAGCAGGTTTTTAGGTATACCTTTCAAATTGCTTTTTTACAATATGTCCGGTGATCCAAAGAAGAAAGGTTTTATACGGAAATTTTTAAGAAACATAGGGCAACCACCTGTTCTATTGAGTAGCGTGAACGTTGATTACAATGCAAAGGTGCTTACAAATTATCTTGAAAATGTAGGGTATTTTCATGCTGAAGGATCTGGTGATACAGTAGTTAAAAGAAAACGTGCGCAAGCAACGTACACGCTTACTCCAGGCC
>JBDTKB010000396.1:0-2688 GCA_039935555.1 Ginsengibacter sp.
TGGTCGTGCTTGTTGAGTCGAAGCAACCCGAAAGTGGCGTAGCAATGAGTTTTACCTTGTAATTCCCTGGCGCGGAAAAGTTATGGGTAATATTATTAGTACTGGTGTTCACGATTGCCGAGGCATCCCCAAAGTCCCAACTATACATATTAATGGAGGCGCTACTTACCGATGAAAAATTAATAACCCCTGGAGTGCAAATGTAATTTCTGTCAAATCCAATAGACGTTGTTATTGACGGGTTTATTACTATAGTCTTACTTACAACCGCTGTTGTCTGTTGATATATTGCGACAAGTTTTACCGTATAGGTACCAGCTTTATTGTAAGTAACTAAGGGATTTGGATTATTACTTCCCGTGCCATCTCCGAAGGTCCAAATATATGCTTGAGGACTTCCGGAAGCACCTTCGGTAAATTGTATAGTCGATGGATTGCAGAATAGTCCATTACTGGTTTTATAAGTAAAATCCACAGTCTGCGATTTTGCAATTAAAGTGAAGCAGAGACAATAAATAGCCAGGAAAATTTTTTCCATAGAGTAAATGTTATTCCTTCCAATTCCAATATACGCGATCGAATTTTTCTAGATTTTTTATCCACCGCTAATTGATCTTAACAGCAAACGTCGATTTATAAAAATTATTTTTGGTAAAAGCTTGTGATTTAGGGAACTGTTTTCTTAAAAGCGGAATTTTTAATTTCATGATCACGTCAAATATCATTCCGCAAAGTAAATGAAAAAATATTTTTCGCAACGTTAAGAACACCCTTATTCAAATTCTGACATTAAAATGAAATTTCATTTTTTCAATTAGCGAATTGCAAGGCGCTGGTTTTTTAATTTTCTTGGGAAACGGACTTGCAAAATAGTTAGAATGATAAAGAATAAGAATAATAAAGAATAAACGCGATTTCGCGGATGAGTGTATTTTTCTACAATGATTTTATATATTTGCGTTTTTTTTAGATGTTCTAATATAAGGAGGTAATCTTAAAAGTGGCATTATTTTGGCAATGAGTTAACTCTATGATAATCTCTACATTGTTAAAGGTTTTCATAGTTTACATTTTATTAGTGTAATTTATTTATTACATTAATGAGAACAATCAATACTTAATGAACAAGCTTAACCCTGTGATTCTTTTTTATAAGCTAATTAAAAACCGACCTACCGTTCCAAGATGGATTATTTTTGTGCTTGATCTGGGGATATGTGCAATTGCACTTTTCTTTGCCTATTTTCTACGGTTTAATTTGGATTTTGACAAGGTAATCCACTCCGGTGTCGTTATCCCTATTGTAATTATCACTGCTCTAAATGCAATTTTTTTCCGGATATTTCGCACATATGAAGGAATTATCAGGCTTTCAAGTGCCCAGGAGGGAGTTAGGTGCGTTTCCGCTGTTTTTTGTTCTTCCCTTGTTTTATTGATCTTCATAACATTGGGTGCTATATTCAAATTTCCCTATTTGGTTCCCTCTTCAGTTTTGTTTATCTATTTTTTTACGGCTTCTTTTTTAATTTTTGCTTACCGTATTTTGATAAAAGAATTATATGAAAAAAGCCTTAAGTTAAAATTGGCTGCCGAAAATGTTATAGTATTTAGCGAAACTAAAAATGTTGCCCTTTTAAAAAATGCAATTGAATCCATTCCGGGCCATCAGTATAAGGTAATTGCATTTGTTGACGATAATGAGAATTTGTGGGGCAAATCCATTGACAGCGCCAGGATCTATTCTTGGAAGGCAGTGAAGAACCTGACGGTGAAGTTTAATATAAAATATTTTTTCCTGGCATCTGATGATCTGGATATAGCAATCAAAAATGAAATAGTTGACCATTGTCTCGTAAATGATATTAGTGTGAAAGTGATCCCTGCCGTTCATAAGTGGGTTGACGGGCAGTTACCAACCAAGCAGATAAAAAACCTAAGAATTGAAGATCTGTTAAATCGGCCTAGCATAAAATTAGCGTCCGACCATGTAAAGATGTATTTATCGGACAAAAGGGTTTTGATAACGGGTGCTGCAGGCTCAATAGGCAGTGAAATTGTAAAGCAACTGGCTGGAATCAAGGTGGAACTGCTCATTTTGTGCGATACTTCTGAAACAGGGTTATATGAACTGCACCATCAATTGCAGCGATCCTGCAATAATATCGAAAATATTATTGTCCGCATCTGCAATGTGAGGCATATGGATACCATGGAAAGTATTTTTAGGGCACACAAGCCCCAAATTGTTTTTCATGCTGCTGCCTACAAGCACGTTCCGCTAATGGAAATGCACCCATGTGAAGCTGTTATGAACAACGTGAAAGGTACCAGGGTAGTGGCAGATCTTTCTATTAAATACGAAGTGGACCGTTTTGTTTTTGTCTCTACTGATAAAGCAATAAATCCGACCAATGTGATGGGCGCCTCTAAGCGTATTGCCGAAATGTATCTTGGGGAACTTCAAAATAATCAAAAGGAAATCGATCGGGTGCATGTAACTGGCTCGTTATTAGGAGAAGATGATGAATGGATGTATAGGAAGGGAAATACTAAATTTATAACTACCAGGTTTGGTAATGTATTAGGATCAAACGGGTCCGTAATTCCACGCTTTCAGGAGCAGATTGATAAAGGCGGCCCGGTTACCGTAACCCACCCTGAGATTACCCGGTTCTTTATGACGATTCC
>JBDTKB010000397.1:0-3716 GCA_039935555.1 Ginsengibacter sp.
ATGCTCAATATGAGCTCGCAATCTTTTCGAGACGAAGAACTCGATGATGAAAATTTTAAATAAAAAAAAACCGGACTCACCATCCGGTTTTTTTTTGCGTATAAAGTAATTATTTGATTAACCATCCAACTCTTAGTCCACCGCTAAAACCAACGTTTGCGCCCGGCCCCGTTTTTAGAATTACAAAATGACTGTCACCGCTTGGTGCATAATCATTGTAATAATTACTGCCTCTGTTATCAAACGCATAGCCAAGTCCAAAATAGCTATCAACTAAAAATCTTTCACCGAACACCCACTGGTGGCCAAAGTTTAAAATGAGCGCACCGAATACCGTATTTCTTTTTTCTAATACAGCAGTGCCGGTTTTATAGTTAATAGCGTTATCAGAATAATAACCAAATGTTGCCGTTGGTTTTATGTATGATCCCTGCATTAAATGGCTCATTCTTGCGCCTTTATTAAAAAAATTTGGCAGTTTATTAAACTTATAACCTGCGTCGATGAAGGCGCCAAAAGCATTTCGTTTATAGGGCTGATATGTACCGTTAATATAATAATTATCGATCTCATAATTTTTTCCCGCGCCTATTATTCCGAAGCCGAGTTCATAACTTTTTAAAGGCGACACAGATTTTTCAAACGAAAATTGTGAATAGCCTAAAAGCGGTGCAAGAAAATTTACTTTGATAGCTTTGGTCAATTGTCCGGCATAATTCTCAGGATCTTTAAAACTCATTTTGTATTTCTCTGTGTGGCCATCTGCAAATTCAATCCTATTCAAAGAAGATTTATCGACTACATATATTGGCCCATCCGGGTTGTTATAAAGTTTATACTTGATTTCATCGGTGCCAATTTCAATCACTTTCGCGTTGACAACAGTACCTCTTAATTTATAAATTTTATCCTGTCCGAAAATTTGGGAAGAAACCAGGATTATTAAACCGATTATTAAAATTTTTCTCATATAGCAGTTTTTTATATGACTTATATTATCTAAAATTCGCTGCATCTGTTTTGTTAATGCTTTTGGTAAATGTAAAAAAGCAGATTCAATAATGTTACTCAAAGAATATTCACTTCTGTTTCCAGGTTGATAGAAAATTTTTTAAAAACGGAATTTTTTATTTCTTCACTTAGTGCCAAAATTTCATCGCCTTTTGCATTTCCGTAATTCACCAACACGAGCGCCTGCTTATCGTAACAACCTGCATCACCTTTTCTATAGCCTTTCCATCCACATTGTTCTATAAGCCAACCTGCAGGAATTTTAAATTTATCCTCACTAATTTTATAACACGGTAAACGCACATCTTCAGTAACTATTGTTTGTAGTTTCTCTAATTGCGCTGAATCAATCTCGGGGTTTTTGAAAAAACTGCCGGCATTGCCAATTACCGAGGGATCGGGAAGCTTCGATGTGCGGATGTTGATTACTGCATCTGATATTTTTTTAATCGTTAGATCTTTTACATTCATTTTTTGCAATTGCTCTTCTATTGCGCCGTAAGAAATATTGAAATGCGGAATTTTACTCAGCCTGAATGTAACATTCAAAATAGCAAATTCGCCTTTATATCTTTTCTTAAAAATGCTTTCACGATAACCAAACTCACAATCATTCAACGTGAAGGTCATGATCTTTTTTTCGGAAAAATTGTATGCTTCCAAAGAATGAAAAACATCTTTTATTTCCACACCATACGCGCCGATATTTTGCATTGGTGCAGCCCCCACATTACCAGGAATTAAAGAAAGATTTTCAACGCCTCCAAAATTTCTTTCTATACAATGAAGTACAAATTGGTTCCAGTTTTCACCTGCGCCGGCTTTTACGTAAACGTTTTTTTCTTCTTCATGTACTGTTTCAATTCCATAAATATTATTCTTCAAAACAAAGCCTTCAACATTTTTTGTAAAAAGAATATTGCTTCCACCGCCTAAAATAAATATCGGCTCTTTATCAATTTTGCTATCATGAAATAGGGCTTGCAGATCATATACTGAATTGAATTGAGCAAATTTTTCTGCGTTAACATCTATTCCGAATGTATTGTAATTTTTTAAGGAAAAATTTTGTTCGATCTGCATAATCTTAAATCAAATAAAAAACATAATGGAGATTAATAAAGAAAGTAAAATTTTATAAAGAGCATTTCTTATTTGTGAAAATCAAACCGGGTCCACATCCGGGATCACTATAACACTTCTAAACTTTTTTTCAGACTTTAATAAGTTTACATAATTACCGATAACTTTTTTTTGCGCCTGGATGTGCACTGCATCCTTTGGAAGCTTTATCAAAATCTCCATTAAATACATACTTCTTATTCTATTGACAACCGGCGCTGCGGGTCCAACAAGGTTTTTAAAGTCTTTCTGTAATGAACTGCCCAATAGTTCAGCAGCCTCCTGCACCAATTCTTTTATTTTATGTTTTAAAGTTAATCTTATCAGCCGGCTGTATGGAGGATAAAAAAATTGCCTGCGCATCGCGATTTCATTATCGTAAAATTTTTGATAATCATGTTCCTGCAAAAATAATAATACAGGATGATTGATTTTTGAAGCCTGTATTAATACAAGACCTTGTTCAGTTTTTCTGCCTGCCCGTCCGCTTACCTGTTCCATTAATTGAAAAGCTCTTTCATTCACCCGGAAGTCTGCGAAGCTCAACAAACCGTCCGCATCAAGAATGCCAACGAGACTTACCTTTTCAAAATCAAGCCCCTTAACGACCATCTGTGTGCCTGCAAGGATATCTATTCGATGTTGCTCAAATAGTTTAATTAAAGTATCGTGTGCATTTTTACCTTTTACGGAATCTACGTCCATACGCGCAATCTTATTATTTGGAAAGTCTACAGTAAGTTCTTCTTCTATTTTTTCTGTTCCGAAATTTTTTTCCATCCAATTTACGCTTCCACAAGCCGGGCAAGTATTCAACTTTGAATAGGTGTTGCCACAATAATGACAATGAAGTTTATTAGAATATTTATGCAAGGTCAACGTAACATCACAATTTTCGCAACGCGGAATAAAACCGCAGGTACCACAAATAAGAAAGGGCGCATAACCTCTGCGATTTTGAAAAAGAATTATTTGCCGGTCTTTCTTCAAAGCATCTTCCATTGCGGCTTTCAGTTGTGGCGAAATCATTACTTTCCCTTTTTTGGAAGCAGCCACGGTTCTTGTGTCAATTATTTTTATCTCCGGCAATTTTAAGCCGCCAAATCTTTCGTTAAGATTAACCAGCGCATATTTATTTTTCAATGCATTGTAATAACTTTCAACTGATGGAGTAGCGCTGCCCATCAAAACTTTCGCATGAAAAAGAGAAGCGTAAAATACCGCCGTATCACGTGCATTGTATCTTGGCGCAGGTTCCTGTTGTTTAAAAGAAGGATCATGTTCCTCATCGATTACAATCAGCCCAAGATCTTTAAAAGGAAGGAAGAGCGCACTGCGCGCTCCCAGGATAATTTTTAATTCACCTGTTTTAATTTTGTTCCAAAGTTCTACCCTTTCATTGTTATTAAATTTAGAATGATAGATCGCAATATTGCCGCCAAAATTCAGTTGCAATCTTCGAATAATCTGCGCCGTTAGTGTTATCTCCGGCAGCAGATATAAAACCTGTTTGCCTTCTTTAATAAATTTTTCTATTTGCTTAATGTACAATTGAGTTTTTCCGCTACTGGTTATTCCATGCA
>JBDTKB010000398.1:0-3714 GCA_039935555.1 Ginsengibacter sp.
ATGACAAATAAAATCACCAAAATAAATATCGTAGGAAACCCTCCACTTTTAGCACCCGACTTAGGGCTTGCTTTATATTCACCCGCCGCTGCCTGGATGATTGCGTCTACGGCGTTATCAAAACCCCGGTAATAATCATTACTTTTAAAAGCCGGAATCATTTTGTCATCTATAATTTCCTTTGCAGTTACATCTGGTATTACGCCTTCCATTCCATACCCTGTTTCAATTCTTGCACTATGATCATTTTTGGAAACCAGTACAACTATTCCATTGTTTTTTTCTTTTGTCCCAACTCCCCAATCCCTCAAATATTTAAGTGATACGTCCGCGATATCATATCCACCAAGATCTGTAACCGTTATAATAACAATCGCAGAAGAAGTGCTGTCATTATAATCGTCAATTTTTTTTTCCAACGCGTCCCGCTGAAAAGGCTCCAGCATATTACCGAAGTCATTTACGGCTCGTGGAGGTAAGGGCTTTTTTTCAATGTTTTGACCGAAAGAAAGCTGGCAACCAAAAAATAAAAAAAGAAAGACAAATTTTTTCATCAATAAATTTTACTTATAATTATTTGCCGAATATAATCTCATCTGGAAGTTCATTCTTATCTGTAGTTGCATCGTGAGGAAAATGAGATTGCAAAGCCTCTCCGATTTTAAGGACACATTCTTTGATGCCGATCGCATGATTTTCCCGATCAAAGAATACAAGTATATGGCTTACCACATCCTTCCAGTATTGTTCACCAACGGCTTCATGAATGCCTCTATCGGAAAAAATAGCAAGTTGCCTGTCCTTGATTGCCACATAAAACAAAACACCGTTTCGGTGTTCTGTCTCGTTCATTTTAAGGTTGGTAAAAATTTCTGTTGCCCTGTCCAGCGGATCGATAAATTTACATTTGCTTTCGACAAAAACCCTGATCTCTCCTGAAGTCTGTCTTTCGGCATCCCTAATGGATTGCACAATTAATTCATTTTCTTCTGGAGAAAAAAAAGGTTTCTTTTTAAATAGTGAGAACATTTATTTCCGATATTATTTTATGTCAAAATTTATATCTGGATTTTTTTCACTGCCCGGATCGGCTTTGTAATAGGCCCTTACATGATATCCAAGAATGCCCGCGAAAATATTATTAGGGAATAACCTTACTTTAAGATTATATGCATTTACGGCGGTATTATAATCGCGGCGGGCAACGTTAATTCGATTTTCAGTTCCTTCAATTTGAGTTTGAAAATTTTGAAAAGCCTGTGTTGTTTTGAGATCAGGATAAGCCTCTGCTACAGCCATTAACCTGCTAAATGAACCTTGCAATTGTGCCTGCGCCTGTTGGTATTGTTGTAAGCTGGCACTGTCATTAATATCAACATGTACCGAAGTGGCTTTGGACCTTGCTTCAATCACTGCAGTCAATGTTGACTTTTCAAAGTTGGCTGATCCCTGTATTGTTTTTACAACACTGCTATATAAATCTGTACGCCTTTGATAATTGGTTTCAACATTACTCCAACTTGTTTGAACATCCTGGTCAGAAGTTGCCAAACCGCGTTGCTGGCTACAGCCCCAGAAAAAGAGGATAACAATTATTGCCAGAATTATTAAAAGAACCGGACTACGTTTCATGTTTTAATTTTTTTAAAGTAAAATTTCTCAAATGTATAGTTTCTCAAATGGAATACCAAAGACTCATTGACTGCTATTATGTCTCTTTTTTTGTCTTTTGCTATTAAGATTGAATTGCGGCTATGCCGGGAAGTGTCTTTCCCTCGAAGTATTCAAGCAGTGCACCTCCGCCGGTGGATACATAACTCACTTTGTCAGCAAGGTTAAATTCGTTTATAGCTGCAACGCTATCGCCTCCGCCCACAAGGCTAAAGGCTCCTTCGGCTGTCGCCTCGGCCACTGCCAAAGCAACTGTTTTTGTCCCGTGCTGAAAATTTTTCATTTCAAATACACCCATAGGCCCATTCCATAAAATAGTTTTGGAATGAAGAATTACTTTCTGAAAGGTTTCACAAGCCATCTGTCCAATATCAAGGCCCATCCATCCATCCGGAATGTCATTACTTAAAGCGCCGGATACACTTGCTGCTGCGTCAAATTTATCAGCAATAATAGAGTCAGCGGGTAAATGAATACAAACTCCTTTGTCCTTTGCTTTTTCCAAAAGTTCAGTTGCTTTATCCAGCCTGTCATCTTCACAAAGAGAATTTCCAATTTTACCGCCCATTGCTTTCATGAAAGTATACGCCATACCACCGCCTATAATTATGTCGGTTGCCTTTTCTAATAAATTTTCTATAATAAGAATCTTGTCTGAAACCTTTGCTCCGCCAATAATTGCGAGAAAAGGCTTTTCTGATTTATTTAAAATTTTATCGGCGCTTTCAATTTCGCGTTCCATTAAAAGGCCAAACATTTTCTTATCCCCGGGAAAAAATTTAGCGATAACGGCAGTTGATGCATGCGCTCTGTGGGCAGTACCAAACGCATCATTTACATATACATCTCCCAGCTTGCTTAATTTTTCTGCAAAGGCTTCATCTCCCTTTTCTTCTTCTTTATAAAAACGCAAATTCTCCAGCAACAAAACTTCACCTGGGTTTAATTCCTTTGCTTTTTTTTGTGCATCAGATCCTATGCAATCGTCAGCAAATAAAACTTTAGTACCGGGTAATAATTCTTTTAAATGCGCTAAAAGATGTTTCAATGAAAACTTGTCTTCGGGTCCGCCTTTTGGCCTGCCGAAATGCGACATTAAGATTACACTTCCACCGTTATTTAAAATGTTTTGAATCGTTGGAATAGCGGCCTTTATCCTGGAATCATCGGTAATATTTAATTGCTCATCAAGCGGTACATTAAAATCAACCCTAACCAGTGCTTTTTCATTGTTGAAGTTATGGTCAGAAAATTTGCTCATATTCTTTTTAATTATTTTTATTCGCAAAAATACGCATCATTCTCGAAGGCGATTCATGATAATGATAAATGGAATTGCGTTATTTTATTTACATCAAAAGCAAAAAATTATTGAACGCTTTTAAAAAAGATTTGATAAAATGAATCAAACCCTATTATATTTGTAGGGTAATTAAAATGGAAAATAATTCTACCTTAGTTCTTTATTCTCCCGTAACCGCTTATTTGCGTGTGTGTGGCTGTCGTATGCCGTAAGGCATCTTTTATTCCATATCATCCACTCATGGCTTTGCCTTTTATCCACCAGGAATTTTTTTATTATTCACGTTTAAATAAATTTTATGAGCAATTTACATTATGAGACTCTGCAATTACATGCCGGACAACAAATAGACCCAACCACGAAATCAAGAGCAGTACCTATTTATCAAACCACTTCCTACGCTTTTAATAATGCAGAACACGCCGCCAATCTTTTTGGGCTAAAAGAATTTGGAAATATTTACACCAGGATTATGAATCCCACCACCGATGTTTTTGAGCAACGGATGGCAGCTTTGGAAGGCGGCGTTGCAGCATTGGCAACTGCTTCAGGGCAGGCATCACAGTTCCTCGCACTTAATAATATCATGCAGTCTGGCGATAATTTTGTTACCACAACTTATTTATATGGCGGCACTTATAACCAGTTTAAAGTTGCCTTTAAAAGGTTGGGAATTGAAGCGCGGTTTGCTGATGGCGACGATGTTGAAAGCTTTGTAAAACATATTGATAAAAATACCA
>JBDTKB010000399.1:0-8029 GCA_039935555.1 Ginsengibacter sp.
ATTTATGGCTGATAAAAATCAATAGAAATTTTCTGAGAACTAATTACAAGAATACTTTTAAAAGCATTTGATACTGACTATTTTAAATTGCGTTTATACATAGCCGTTATATGATGCCAAATACATATTGGTTCAGACAAAAATAAGTCCATAGAACAATTAGATGATCATTTAAAACGATAGATACAATCTACTTTTATTTATAAACGACCAGGCTGCTGTTATTGACACCAAACACCTTTGCAATTACCTTTATCTCAGTGCCTTTTTTCAGTTTAAATGGCTTTGTGTACTCGTCTTTTGCTGTGAATGAAGGCGTGCTTCCATTAATCGTAAAGTAAATCTTTGCTCCGGATGTTGAACAGGAAATATTGACCAAATTACTTTTCAAACGGATAACTGGCAAGGCAACCTGGTTGACATATTTTGCTGTTCTCTCATCATGGATAACGCCTTTCCAGTTCATACCAAAGCCAAAGTCATAGGCGTTACCGTTAGCATCTTTGTAGCAGATCATATCGTGTGGAATATCCTCGTCCTGCAACTCAACCGTTTTCATATCTGCAGGCATTTGCACCGGCAATAATCCGGAAGGCTCATAGTCTCCGGTTAACACATCAAGTATTGCCTGGTTTTGTACGCCAAAATCAACCAAAATAGCATCGGCGTCTTTTTCAAATTCTGCAAAAATCATTGGTTTAGTAATTGTTGCAATAACAATCACGGGCTTTCCTTTCATGGCGACTTTCGTTTCGCGGATGGTTAGTAAGTCTTTTAAATTTCCCGCAGTGATTTTCTTGCCGCGATAAGTACGGTCTTTAACGGTTGGCTCTGCCGGATCACCCGCTGCAAGGCTGTGTTCCCTCGCATCGGTTGCTGTGTAAGGCTCATATTGAAGCGTAATAGGAACATATCCAGTTCCGCCATTTTTCCTGTCGTTGGCATCATAACCGGCGCCACCACTCGGGTTGCTAACAAATACAATGGCATAATCCGCTTTTGAAGGATCATCAGTGATATTGAAATATTTTTTTAGCAAGTCCGGATTCACGGCATCGTCATATTTTTCTTTTGAAGGCGGACCGAAAAAACCTTGTGAAGAAGGTGTATATTTTTTAGGGATAAAAACAGTTTTATTTTTCTGCAAAGGCAGCAACTTATTTTGATTCTTGAGTAATACGATAGATTTTAATTGCGCTTCAAAACCGGCTTTCATAAAACCGGGATTTCCAACAATTTGTTTCGAGGTTTCAATGTCAAGATATGGGTTTTCAAAAAGGCCAACCCTTAAAATGTTTTTTAACAGCCTGACAGCAGACACTTCAAAACGGGCACGCATAAACGCTTCCCTATGATCTTTTATGCCCATCTGGTACGCTTCAATTACGGGGCCTGCAATGTTGTTTCCGCCAAACTGGTCCACACCAGCCATCAATACTTTATAGTGCCTTTCTGCAACAGTCTTCGTTTCCATTCCCCAGGATTTGCCGGCAAAAATTTCAGGAGTTTTTCCTTCGTCTGCTGTCACCAGCCAGTCCGTGCAAACCACACCATCGTAGCCATATTTATTTCGCAATAAATCGGTGATGAGGTATTTACTATAACTGTTGCCGCCATTTTCTCCATTTTTATCTCTGTTGTATGAAATAGTATAGTATGGCATTAATGCAGAAGCCATTTTCGTTTTTCCGGAAAGTTTCATCGCACCGTCTACAAATGAAATAAGGTGCTCATCAAAATTATTTCCAGGATAGACAGCAAACTTTCCATAAGCAAAATGAGCATCCCTGCCCCCTTCCTCGGGGCCACCACCAGGCCAATGTTTTATCATGGCATTTACACTGTTATAACCCCAGCCATCTGCGATTTCGCTTTCGCCTGTTGATGTTTGAAAACCGTCAACATAAGCTCTTGCCATATCTGCATCAAGCAAAGGGTCTTCACCAAAAGTTCCGTTAATGCGCGACCACCTTGGTTCAGTTCCAAGATCTATTTGTGGGGATAGGGCAGTGGCAATACCAAGTGCCCGATATTCTTTGGCTGCGATTGATCCAAAGCTTTTTACAACCGCCGGATCAAAAGTTGCGGCAAGCCCAATCTCATCGGGCCATTGCGAAATCTTTCCGCCGGCACCCGCAGTATATTCAACGCCGGAATTAGTTCCATTTCTGGGATCAGAACTATTATTTGCAGGAATACCAAAGCCTGACCCTTCAACCAACGCCTGCATATTGTTGTTCCATTGCGCCGCAATTTCCGGCGATTGAACGCTCGTTACTAAAACATGTCTCAGGTTATCTTTTATTAAAAATGACTTTTGCTGGTCAGATAAATCAGACGCCTTTTGGCCGGAAGAATCAAAGGGCATCCCATTATAAGTTACCGGTCCCATTGGGCTCTGCCTTCCCGGAATTGCCTGGTGGCCGCTGTATAACATGAGGCCCGCAATTTGTTCGATAGATAATTTTGAGGCAAGGTCTTTTGCACGCTCGTCTACTGGTAAGCGCCAGTCTTCATATTTATCAAGCTTTCCGTTTTTATTAAGATCTTTAAAAGCGAGCCCGTCTATAGTTAATATAGTAATGCCTGATGAGGTAGAATATCCTAAGGTGGGCCCATTAGTATTTTTTATGAAAACAATGCCAGAACTGTCTTTGCTGATCATTGTCCATTTATTTGCGCCAGTATCTTTTTTTATAAACGACATCAACATATATGCAATTAGCAAAAATCCGGACAAAGAAAATATCATTAAGATGGAACGTAGATTTTTTATTCTCATAATCGTAATTTTTAATAAGGACCTAATAATTGATAATTCGCCTAAGCAAAAATAACCAAGGCATAATAAAAGTAGCAGCATCCTTAGGAAGCTAGCTCAGCTATTATTTTTTTAAAATTAATTTATTTAAGGTGCGAATGTATTTTTTGATTTTGATGTGGACTAATAATTGAGACGAAAGGGCAAAATTTTGCGACTAAATAATTTATGCTTTTAAGGATAACAGTTGAAGGGAAACAAGCAATTTTTATTTTGAACAACGCGCAAATGAAACAATAAAAAAACTTAAATCTTTTTAGCGGAGTATTGAAAAATGGATTTAAATTTTAAGAAAGAAATGATTTGAATTAATATCATCATTTAAAATTTCTCGCTCCGGGAAAAATATTTTCCTGCGGCGATGAGCGTTTCTGCGACCTTTTGTTTTGAGCATGCGCGGGAATAGAAGTTTCATCAGGCCGCGCCAATGTTAACACCTGCGGCTCTTGGTTATAAGAAGCAGTTAGATGCCGCAATAATTTTGAAAAATCATAACAGCGCTTTACAATCACATGTATCACTTCACCCTCAATTTGCACTTTACCTTCAACCATTATTAGCCGCGATTGTAAAATTTCTTTTCTGAATTTTTCGAAAAGACTTTCAAAGATCACGAGGTTAGCAAATCCTGTTTCATCTTCTATCGTCATAAAACAAATACCTCCGGCTGTGCCGGGACGTTGCCTTACTAAAACGAGGCCCGCAACTTTTATAAACGCTCCATCTTTAAGCGTTGATAATTGTTTAGTTGAAGTAATGCGAAGCTGGTCCAGTTTTTCTCTTATAAAACTTACAGGATGTGCTTTTAATGAAAATGATGTCGCTGCATAATCATGCACTACATGTTCGGAGGTTGACATAACGGGAAGGGTTATACGCTCATCTTTTGCATCCGCAGGCTGCTGACCGGAAAATAGGGCATAAGGCCTGTCTTTGGTAGATACTTCCCAAAGAGCCTGGCGCCTGTCTAGCCCGATAGATCGAAAGGCATCGGCATCTGCTAATTTTTCCAATGCTGCTTCGGGCAATTTAATATCCCGAAGCTCATTAATATTTTTATACATTTTTTTCCTGTTACAAATAAGAATATTAATATCCTCTTCTCTTAAGCCTTTAACTTGCCTGAATCCCAAGCGTAAAACACAATATTTGCCTGACATTTCTTCCAGCTTATTATCCCACATTGAAAAATTAACATCTACCTCCCGGGCTTCTACGCAATGTTTTCGTGCATCGCTAATTATTTGTGCAGGCTGATAAAATCCCATTGGCATACTGTTCAATAAGGCGCAAGCGAATGCATCATGATAATAACATTTAATCCATGAAGAAACATACACGAGCAATGCAAAACTTGCTGCGTGGCTCTCAGGAAAACCATAACTACCAAAGCCTTCCAACTGTTTAAAAACACGCTGTGCATATTCCAGCGTATAGCCGTTTTTCATCATTCCCTGGACCAGCTTTTCTTCAAACTTTGTAACCAAACCTTTTACTTTAAAAGTTGCCATACTTCTACGTAATTCATCAGCTTCGGAAGGTGTAAAACCTGCGGCCACAATTGCAATTTTCATCGCCTGTTCCTGAAAAAGCGGTACTCCTAAAGTGCGGCCCAAAATTTCTTCCAGTTCTTTAGATGGATATTCTATAGGTTCTTCTTTATTCCGCCTTCGCAAATATGGATGTACCATATCTCCTTGTATCGGGCCGGGACGAACAATAGCAACTTCAATCACCAGGTCGTAAAAGCAGCGTGGTTGTAATCGCGGCAACATCGATTGTTGTGCGCGGCTTTCAATTTGAAATACACCAATGGTATCTGCATGGCAAATCATGTCATATACTTTCGGATCATCTTGTGGGATATTCGCCAACGTTAGTTCAAGGCCATAATGTTCTTTTGCCATATCAAAAGCTTTGCGAATGCAGGTTAGCATACCCAAAGCAAGCACGTCTATTTTCATAAATCCCAGCGCGTCAATATCATCTTTGTTCCATTCAATGCAAGTCCTATCTTGCATTCGTGCATTTAATATGGGAACAAGGTCGCACAGTTTACCACGCGTAATAACAAATCCACCTGTATGCTGGCCAAGCTGGCGCGGAAATCCCAGGAACTGTTCAGTAAGCTGAAGCACTTTACGAAGATGCATGTCGCTCGTATCAAAACCTTGTTCCGTTAACTGCTTTCCTTCAAACCATTCGTCTGTAAATTCCCAAATGGAAGCTGATAAACGATTGATCGTATCAACAGATAAACCCATTGCTTTCCCCACATCTCTTATTGCGCCTTTTTGATGCTGCTGTGTAACGGTTGCGACAATAGCTGCGCGCTCACGGCCGTATTTATTGAAGATATATTGAATTACTTCTTCGCGCCGCTCGTGCTCAAAGTCCACATCAATATCCGGCGGTTCATTGCGTGCGGAAGAAATAAATCGTTCAAATAAAAGATCGAATTTGGAAGGATCTACTGAGGTTATTCCCAAACAATAACAAATAGTAGAATTCGCCGCAGAGCCACGGCCCTGGCAAAGTATTTTTTGTTCCCTCGCAAAGCGAACAATATCATAAACCGTTAAAAAATAAGCCGCATAATTCATCTCTTCAATAAACTTCAATTCATGATTGATGGCATCAATTGTTTTAGCTGAAAGCTTAGGCCCATAGCGGTCTTTCGCTCCCAGCCATGATAAGTGCGCGAGTTCTTCCTGCGGGCTTCTTCCTTCTGTTGTGATCTCTTCAGGATATTCATATTTTAATTCATCCAATGAGAATTTGCATGCACTGGCAATTTCCTGCGTGCACTGAATTGCTTCGGGATATTGCCGGAATAAACGGGCCATTTCGTCTATGGGCTTCAGATATCTTTCCGCATTGGGATGCAAAAGATAACCAGCATTCTGGATGGTGCATTTTTCGCGGACACAGGTTACAACATCTTGTAATTGCCGGCGCGCTGCTTCATGATAATGAACATCATTTGTTGCAACGATTGGTACATCAAATTGTGTGGCAATTTTTTTAAGACGGTATAAATATTTACTGTCATCTCCCTGGTATCGCCGGGATGCCGCTAAGTAAAGATGATGCCCAAATGCTTCACGATATTCCTTTAAAACATTTATAAAGGATGCTTCAAAATCAAATACATTATTTAATTCTTCGGGTGGTAATAATATAAATTTTACATCTTTTGAATAGTCATAAACATCTTTTTTATACAAATGACAATCACCTTTTTCTGCGCGACGGTTGCCAATAGTTAAAAGATTGCATAACTGCGAGTACGCGTTTAAGTTAGTAGGATAAGCGAGCAGGCTGCAACCATCGAGTAAATCAAGCCTACAGCCAACTATAATACGAATTCCATTTTTTTTAGCTGCGGCATGTGCCCGCACAATACCTGCAAAACTATTCCTATCCGTTATAGCTATTTCGCTGTATCCTAATGCTGCTGCATGTTCGGCAAATTCTTCAGGATGAGAAGCGCCACGTAGAAAACTAAAATTTGTTGTTACTTGTAATTCAATAAAATTCATAATAAAATTAATAAAGTATCCAAATGTTATATGAAATATTTAAATCAAAAACAGAAGAAAATACCATTTAGGATTTAAGCAAAAAAACCATGAAGAAACCATTGATACGTTTTATCAGCATCGTAATGTCCTGATCGAAATAACCAATAACGATTTCCTTCTTCGTCTTCAACAGAATAATAATCCCTGTGCTTGCCTTCCTGCAGCCACCATTCCTGTTCAATACGTTCTGGCCCATCTGCCTTTAGTATTTTATGTATTTTGCCTCTATACCGAAACAACATTGGCGGATAATCCGGGATTGGCGCAGTAACCTCAATTGCAACGGGGTTTGCTAATAATTGCAGCGGCCTTGGTTTGTTAACTTTCCATTGGGTTGCTGTTTTTTCATTAATAGATGCTGCTGGCTTAAAAGATCGCTCCGGCCAATAATGTTCATCGGGAACATAACGATGAATTTGATTGGCACCAATCTTTCCGCCAATACGATCAAGTAATTCGCTTAAGCCAATGTCATCCAGGCCGGCAGCATCATCCCACAACTTTTCCTGCGTTGGTATAACATCTTCTACTTTGGAAGCTTCCAATGTAAAAAGCTCTATTCCCAGGGATGGTTCTATGGAATCTATTTTTATTTCAAATAATTTGAAAAGATGAGTTGTATTATTTGAAGGCCTGTTGGTGCCAATGTCAATTCTTTCAATTTTGCCATCCATACGGTAACCTTTAAACGAAGCAAAGCGTAGCCCTTTTGCTTCACATTTTAAGCGATCACATAATTCTTCAAGCAATCTTTGCAGCGCTATTTTAATACCTTTTGCCGTAACAATGGGTTCCAGGCAGGGCAATCTTTCATGATAATCTTCAATTGCATTTATAGGTTGTACAAATTCCTCTTCATTCCCTAAAGCCTGGTTCAAGTGCTTAAGGAAAGTTGTGCCAAAGCGCCTTCTCAATGCCGTGCGCGGCATATTTATAAAAGTACCGATACTTCTCAGTCCTAACTTTTCCAGGCGCTCGACAGTTGCTGCTTCCAGGCGCAAAGCTGCCGGTGCCAGAGAAAGAAGCGCCTGACTTTGATGATTACTTTCGATAATCATTTTATCAGAACCAAAATGAGCGATCGCCCAGGACGTACCAATAGTATCTGCAATCGCAGTTTTTACATAATAACCAAAATGCTTAAATCGTTTATTGATTACCGTTATGTATTGTTCTTCACCACCCCATAAATGTGTGCATCCGGTAATATCAAGAACCAGGCTATCTGGCATGTCAATGGAAACGGACGGCGTAAATCTTATGCACCATTCTGCAATACCTTTAAGTAACCTGGCGGCAAGTTCAGGCTTGTCATCCTTTACCTGAAGCGTCGGTAGAATTGCTCTTGCATCAGCGAGTGCCATTCCAATATCTATTCCTTGCGTTTGTGCGTTAGCGTTAGCTGCAGTTACAACCATTCGCCCATGATCCTGATATGCCAATATAAAGGGATTGCTTGCTAATTCCGGTTGCCGGCGGCAATGCCAATCCGTTTTGAGATAACGAAACCATATCGTGAGAAATCGCTTTTGCATTTCATCCCGTTTTTTTTGCCGGTTGATGAATAATTGCGGCAATTTTTGGAATATTCCTGAAGCGGCCATCCGCAAATTCCAGTTCCCAT
>JBDTKB010000400.1:0-9056 GCA_039935555.1 Ginsengibacter sp.
CAACTATTCAGGTACGTTTTAATTGTGGCAATCAACCTCTTCCTTAATTATGCTATTATTAATATTTTGGTTCAATACATGAATTTTTTCCCTACAATAGCAAAAGTTTTTGCCACCATTTTGATAGTCACTTTTAGCTACCTATCTCAAAAGCACTTTACTTTTAAAACAACGAATACAGTTGTGAACGCCCTGGAAGAATAGATCTTTTAATTTTCTTCGTTTTTCTTTTCAATAATTTGTTGGTTGTATTCTTTAGTGAACAAAAATGTCTGCCATTTTTGCATATTTCATCCATTGGCACAAACCTTGTCAATATATTTTCAATAAAAAAAATCAAGATTATGGCAAAGATTATAGGTATTGATTTGGGAACAACAAATAGCTGCGTGGCAGTGATGGAAGGTAGTGAACCTGTAGTGATAGCAAATGATGAAGGTCGTCGTACAACGCCGAGTATCGTTGCTTTTCTAAAAAATGGCGAGCGTAAAGTAGGGGATCCTGCAAAACGTCAGGCAATTACAAATCCCTTAAACACTATCATGAGTGTGAAGCGGTTTATGGGGCATAAGTGGGATGAGGTAACTACAGAAGCGGGCCACTGGAGTTATAAATTGGTAAAAGGTGATAATAATACAATTCGTGTTGACATAGATGGCAGGCAATATACGCCACAGGAAATTTCTGCAATGATTCTTCAAAAAATGAAGAAAACTGCTGAAGATTACCTTGGCCAGGAAGTAACTGAAGCTGTAATTACGGTTCCTGCTTATTTCAATGATGCTCAAAGGCAGGCAACAAAAGAAGCTGGTGAAATTGCCGGGTTAAACGTAAGAAGAATTATAAATGAACCTACTGCGGCAGCCCTTGCTTATGGTATGGATAAAAAAAGTGTTGATCAAAAAATTGCTGTTTTTGACCTTGGTGGAGGCACTTTCGATATTTCTATTCTGGAATTAGGTGATGGTGTTTTTGAAGTGAAATCTACTAACGGTGATACGCATCTCGGTGGTGATGATTTTGATAAAGTAATTATGGATTGGCTTGCTGCTGAATTTAAAAAAGACGAAGCAATTGATCTTCATAAAGACCCAATGAGCTGGCAGCGTTTAAAAGAAGCTGCAGAAAAAGCAAAAATTGAATTATCAACTTCAAGTGAAACAGAAATAAACCTTCCCTACATAACAGCGGTTGATGGTGTTCCAAAGCATTTGGTTAAGAAATTGACACGGTCACAATTTGAAAAATTGGCTGACGATCTTTTCGCAAGATGTTTAAAGCCTTGTGAAGCTGCGGTTAAAGATGCTGGCGTTAGCATTTCAGATATTAACGAAGTAATTCTTGTAGGTGGTTCTACCCGTATTCCTAAAGTTCAGGAAATCGTTGAAAAATTCTTCGGAAAAAAACCTAATAAAGGAGTAAATCCTGATGAAGTAGTTGCAATTGGTGCAGCGATACAAGGTGGCGTATTAACGGGTGAAGTAAAAGATGTTTTGTTACTTGATGTAACACCTCTTTCCCTTGGTATTGAAACGATGGGTGGCGTGATGACAAGATTAATCGAAAGCAACACCACAATCCCTACCAAGAAAATGGAAACTTTTTCAACAGCAAGTGATAACCAACCAGGTGTACAGATTCATGTGCTCCAGGGTGAAAGGCCGCTGGCTAATCAAAACAAAAGCCTGGGCACATTTAATCTTGATGGTATTCCACCGGCTCCAAGAGGCGTACCACAGGTAGAAGTTACATTTGACATAGACGCAAATGGTATCTTAAATGTATCAGCGAAAGATAAAGGGACCGGAAAGACTCATAACATTAGAATTGAGGCTGGAAGTGGCTTGAATAAAGAAGAAATTGAGAAAATGAAAAACGAAGCTAAAGCCAATGAAGCGACTGATAAATTAGCGAAGGAAAAAATCGAAAAAGTAAACCAGGCGGATAGTTTGATTTTCCAAACTGAAAAGCAAATTAAAGAATACGGAGATAAAATTCCTTCAGATAAAAAAGCACCGATTGAAGCTGCGCTGGCGAAATTAAAAGAAGCACATAAATCCCAGGGTATTGCTTCCATAGATACAGCAGTGGCAGAAATGAACACTGCATGGACTGCAGCCAGTGAGGAAATGTACAAAGCAACGCAAGAGGCAGGTGCAAACGGAAATGGCGACGGTCAGGCAAATGGCGCGCAACAACCACATGAAGAAGCCGCAGCAAATGCAAATGATAATGTTACTGACGCGGAATTTGAAGAAGTAAAATAATAAGTTAGTTTAATAGGTTTAAGATGTAAAGAGGTTGCAAAATTTGCAGCCTCTTTTTTTATAATATAATTGAAACTGTAAACAGCGTGTAAACGAAAAAAAATCGATTTGTTTTTTAAACTATGCTTAAAAATTGAATCATCTTTTCCCTCGTTGTGTCAATAAATTTTCAGCAATTTCTTTTATAAGCACGCTTTAATTAATCCCGTATATTTTTGATTGTTGCGCAAAGAGATTAAATTGCCAACTTTTAATACCAACTTAATGACAATTCATTTTTACTTACGGTTTCATACAGTTTTTGGCCAGGTTCTTTGTATTTCCGGTAACAACGATTTAATGGGAAATAATGATAGCGATTCAGCAATCGAATTATCATTTTTAAATGAAGATTACTGGCACGTAAAAATTGAATTGCCAACTGGCTTTGACGATACTATTATTTATAAATACTTTTTAAGAGACAAAGACGGAGCTATTATTTTTGATGGCGAAGAAAACCGGTCTGTCGATTTATCAGAAACTAAATCCAAATCAATTTGTGTTTATGATGCTTGGAACGGTGCAGGCGATTTAGGGAACGTTTTTTTTACAAGACCCTTCAGCCGGGTTCTGCTCCCGCATGTTACGAAAGTAAAAACTGCTTTTTCAAAAAAGATTACTCATGAGTTCAGGGTAAAAGCGCCTTTGTTGCAAAGTGGTGAAGTTATTTGCATGTGTGGCTCCACCGAAAGTTTAAAAAATTGGAGCAATACAGATCCTATTTTATTCATTCCAAGAAATGATTGGTTTGTTGCACGAGTTTGCCTTAATGAAAATGAATGGCCTGTTACTTATAAATATGGTATTTATAACCTGGATCAAAAAAAAATTATACGCTTTGAGGATGGAGAAAACCGGCCTTTGCGCAAAAGCGAGCCTACCGTTAAACTAACAATTATTCACGATGGTTTTGTTAGGTGCCCTGTTATTCATTGGCGGGGCGCCGGGGTTTTAATTCCTGTTTTCAGCCTGCGTTCTAAAAAAAGTTTTGGTGTAGGCGAGTTTACTGATATACCCCTACTTATTGATTGGGCAAAGCAAACAGGTTTAAAATTAATTCAACTCCTTCCCGTTAATGATACTACTGCAACGCACACCTGGCATGACTCATATCCTTACGCTGCCATTTCCGCGTTTGCAATGCACCCGCTGTTTATCAATCTTGAAAAAATCGCCGGCAAAGAATTTTCGCACATTGTAAAACCGTTAAAGAAAAAGCAAAAGCAATTAAATGATTTGCCGGTTGTTGACTATGAAAAGGTGATGAAATTTAAGTGGTCAATCTTAAAAGAGTTATATCTCGCATCAAAACAGGCATTTCACAATGATGTGGATTATTTTGAATTTTTTGAATTGAACCGGCATTGGCTGGTTCCGTATGCTGCCTTTTGTTATTTGCGTGATAAAAATAAAACACCTGATTTTAATAAATGGAAACGCCATAAAATTTATAATGAATCTGAGATTCAAAAGCTCGTAGCGCCAACTACTCCTCATTACGATGGCATCGCATTATTTTATTTTATTCAATACCATCTTCATCTGCAAATGAAGGCTGCCACTGACTATGCGCATAAACAAAAAATTGTTTTGAAAGGCGATATACCAATTGGTATTTACCGCCATGGCTGTGATGCGTGGACAAATCCTTCGTTATACAATTTGCATGAGCAGTCGGGTGCGCCGCCGGATGATTTTGCATTAAAGGGACAAAACTGGGGATTTCCAACATACAATTGGGATAAAATGAAAGAGGATGGCTTCAAATGGTGGCGCCGCCGGTTTGACCAAATGAGCAATTATTTTGACGCATTTCGCATAGATCATATTCTTGGTTTTTTTAGAATTTGGAGCATTCCCTTAAAGTCTGTCGAAGGAATTATGGGCAGGTTTATTCCATCAATTCCGGTTGATATTTCTGAATTTCAAAATAATAATATCTGGTTTGATTACGACCGCTATTGCAAACCATTTATTACCGATGAAATTCTCGGATGGATATTTCAGGAGAAGGCCGTATATGTAAAGGAAAATTTTCTTGAAAGTATTGGCCATGGTCAATATTTATTAAATGAAATAGTTAATACGCAACAAAAAGTAGCGCAATATTTTGCTGAAAATTCAATTGAAGAGAAAGATCATATCATGCAAGGCTTATTTAATTTATTAAGCAATGTGATTCTTTTTGAAGTTGAAAATTCGGGGGACCGAAAATTTTATTTTAGATTCGGAATAAAAAATACTTCTTCATTTCAACAGTTAGAGGAGCAAACCAGGAACGGCTTGTATGAACTTTATGTAAATTATTTTTTTAGAAGGCAAGATGAATTTTGGAGAAGGGAAGCGCTAAAAAAATTACCCGCATTAAAGCGAAGTACGAACATGCTAATTTGCGGAGAAGATCTTGGCATGGTTCCCAATTGTGTTCCGGAAGTTATGAAAGAATTGGGCATCTTAAGTCTGGAAATAGAAAGAATGCCGAAAGATTTAAATGCTGAATTTTTTCATCCCAAAAATTCTCCCTATTTAGCTGTCGTTACTCCTTCTACACATGACATGAGCACTATACGTGGCTGGTGGGAAGAAGATAGAAATAAGACACAAAAATTTTATAATTATATCTTAGGCCATTATGGTGAGGCACCATTTTTTTGTGAGCCATGGATTAATAAAGAAATAATTTTACAACACTTATATTCTCCGGCCATGTGGAGTATTTTTCTTTTGCAGGATTTAATGGGAATGAACGAAAAGATAAGAAGAGAAAATCCGCATGATGAAAGAATTAATGACCCTTCTAATGCTGATAATTATTGGGGATACCGGATGCACCTTAACCTGGAAGATTTAATCAAAGAGGAAAGCTTCAACCAGGAAATAAAAAAATATGTAAAGGAAAGTGGAAGAAGCCCTAACCCCTAAAGGGGGAAAACGTCTCCAGGTAAGGTCTTAGGAACTAATTGAAAAAATTGAACATAGTTTGATGATATGAAAACAACTTCAAGTTCTAAAAGTGATAAATCCATTCATGAGCATCGAACAACCATGTTTTTTGGAAGTTCTTCTATAATTTTTGCAAATGCAAAAAAACTAAGACAGGAACCAACCCCATCAGAGACAATTTTTTGGAGATTACTTAAACAACATTTTTCTGAGTTTAGGTTTAAAAGACAACATCCTATATCAGATTTTATTGCGGATTTTTATTGTCATAAATTGAAACTTGTCATAGAAATAGACGGAAGCGTACATAATTCCCGTGAGGCAAAAAGTAATGATAAAGTGCGAGACCAATTTATGGAATCAATTAATTTAAAAATATTAAGATTCTCAAATGAAGATGTTTGTAAACATAATGAAGCAGTAATCAAAAAGCTTAAGATAGAAATTGAATCAATCATAATAAACGCAAATCTATAAAGCCTAAACTACTGTGCAAAAAATACAACTTTGATACCGAACAAACGTGTTCCCCGTCAGGGGCTAGGGGTAAAATATAAATCAATAAACCTTCCTTTCTCACACCCGTTTACAATTTCTAAAGGAACCAAAACTCACCAGCCTTCACTTATTGTTGAACTGGAATATTTTGGTGTTAAGGGATATGGGGAAGCGCCTGCAATTGGATATTACAATGTTTCCGTTGAATCAATGATCAGCGACATTGAGACGAAAAGAAATCTCATTGAAAAATTTGCTCTTACGCATCCTGAAAGATATTGGCATTATTTACACCATCTTTTTCCGCAGAATCCTTTTTTGGTTTGTGCGCTCGATATGGCCGGATGGGATGTTTATGGTAAACTTAAATTGCAGTCACTGCACTCTTTTTGGAACCTTGATATTTCAAATAACCCATTGACTGATTTTACTATTGGCATAGATACCGTTGAAAATATGGTGCTGAAAATGGAAGAAAAACCGTGGCCCATTTATAAAATAAAATTGGGTACAGAAAATGATATTCGTATTATTTCTGAATTGAGAAAACATACAACTTCTATTTTTAGAATTGATGCAAATGCAGCATGGACCGCAACTGAAGCGTTGGAAAAAATAAATGTTTTTAAAGATCTTAACGTTGAATTTATTGAGCAGCCTTTGGCGAAAGATGATTGGAAAGGGATGAAATATTTATATGAAAATTCACCGCTGCCGCTAATTGCTGATGAAAGCTGTGTGACAGAGCATGATGTTGAAAAATGTCACAATCACTTTCATGGCATAAATATTAAACTTACCAAATGTAGTGGCATTACACCGGCTCTTCGTATGATAACAAATGCCCGCGAATTGGGTATGAGATTAATGTTGGGAAGCATGAATGAAAGTTCTATTGGTACCGCTGCAATCGCGCAACTTCTGCCGCTCGTAGATTATGTCGACATGGATGGTCCGTTGTTGCTTGCAGAAGATGTAGCCGAAGGAGTCACCTTTGATTATGGAAAAATAATTTATAGCGGTCTTGATGGTATCGGAGTGAAAGTGGAACCTTTTTAATTTTTTGCGGAACAAGCATTTGCATCGTTATACCAAAATGATCTGGTTAAATATTGGGCGCTCCGAAAACTTTTTTTGTTTTAATTAGTTTTCATGCCTTTCTTTGTGGAAATAATGAAAAAATCATTACACATACATCATCATCATTTTTTACCAAAAGGTAAGCTATGTTGATTGGTATGTTGTGAAACATATTTTCAAAAAAGGCTTACTGAAAAGTGAGCCTTTTTTCATTTAAAAAATAAATAATGCTGAAAATAGCAGTGCAGAAATCGGGACGTCTTTATGATCACTCTTTGCAACTTTTAAAAGAATGTGGTATAGAATTAAATAATGGCAACCGCCAATTGAAGGCTGTAGCTTTTAACTTCCCAGTTGAAGTATTCTTTTTACGTGACGATGATATTCCTCAATATGTTTTTGATGGTGTTGCGGATGTGGGATTTGTGGGCGAGAATGTAGTGTACGAAAAAAACAAAGACATTCAAGTAGTAAGTAAATTAGGATTTGGGCGATGCAGGTTGAGCATAGCAGTGCCAAAAAATATGGATTACAAAAGCGTGTTGGATTTGCAAAACTTAAAAATCGCCACATCCTATACAACGCTGCTGCAAAATTTTTTAACCGCTCAAAAGGTAAATGCTGAAATTCATGAAATAAGTGGATCCGTTGAAATAGCGCCCGGTATTGGGCTTGCGCAAGCTATCTGCGATTTGGTGAGCAGTGGCAGTACGCTTTTTACCAATGGCTTAAAAGAAGTAGAGGTCATACTTACGTCAGAAGCAGTTCTCGCGGCAAATAAAAATTTATCAAAAGAAAATACGGAAATACTTTCCAAATTGCTGATGCGTATTGATGCGGTAAAGGCGGCACGTAATAATAAATATATTATGTTGAATGCTCCCAATGACCAGCTTAATAATATAGCTGCTGTTCTGCCGGGAATGAAAAGCCCAACAATTGTTCCGCTTGCGGAAACGGGCTGGAGCAGTGTTCAAAGTGTAGTAAACGAAAGTGAATTTTGGGAGATTATTGAAAAATTAAAATCATTTGGAGCCCAGGGAATTTTGGTTGTCCCAATTGAAAAGATGATACTTTAAAGAGAAATAAAATGAACACAATTCTTATAAACCCTTCCAAATCGGAATGGCCGGAAATAATAAAAAGACCATCAATAAATTCAAAGAATCTTAATGAAACGGTGATGGATATTATAAATACTGTAAAGCAAAATGGGGACGTTGCCGTAAAAGATTATTCTACGCGCTTTCATGGTTTTGCTGTTGAAAAATTATGGGTAACTGCAGAAGAAATTGAGGCGTCGGCAGCCGATGTTGATAAGGATTTGAAAAAGGCAATTTGGCTTGCAAAAAAAAATATCGAAAAATTTCACAGAGGTCAGAAGCAAAAAATAAAAAAAATTAAAACGTCGCCTGGAGTTGTTTGTTGGAGAAAAAGTTTGCCGGTTGAAAAAGTAGGTTTATATATTCCGGGCGGAAGCGCACCGTTATTTTCCACCTTGCTAATGCTTGCAATTCCTGCACAAATTGCTGGCTGCGAAAATATTATAGTCACGACTCCTGCGGGTTCCGATGGTAATGTAAACCCCGCAATATTATATGTTGCAAAAATTCTTGAGCTTAAAAATATTTATAAAAGTGGTGGTGCACAGGCAATCGCGGCAATGGCTTATGGCACCCAGACAATTGAACAAGTTGATAAAATTTTTGGTCCAGGTAACCAGTACGTTACAGCCGCAAAGAAGCTGGTAAATTTGGATGGCGTTGCGATTGATATGCTGGCAGGTCCTAGTGAACTTCTTGTATACGCGGACCATACTGCTGATACTGAATTTGTGGCCGCAGACCTGTTAAGCCAGGCAGAACATGGGGCCGACAGCCAGGTAGTTCTCGTAGCATCATGCAGGGAAATCGTTGACAATGTTATAAATGCAATTCATCAGCAATTACCTTCTCTTGAAAGGAAAGATATTATTGAACAAAGCTTTTTAAACCGTAGATTTTTAGTGATTGAAAAGGAAGAAAAGGCATTTGAATTTATAAATCAGTATGCGCCCGAACATTTGATTATCGCTTCAAAAAAAGCAATGGAACTTTCGGATTATGTAAAAAATGCGGGAAGCGTTTTTCTTGGTAACCTTTCGGCTGAAAGTGCTGGTGATTATGCATCCGGAACAAACCATTCGTTACCTACAAGCGGCACGGCAAAAACTTTTAGTGGTGTATC
>JBDTKB010000401.1:0-13786 GCA_039935555.1 Ginsengibacter sp.
AACCCCATGAAAATGCTGCTTTTAATATTGGCGGCATTCTACTGCCACTAGGGAAAATTCAGTCTATGCAAACGGAAGATATTGACGACTTGAAGGATAAGGAGGTAATTCTTTATTGCAGAAGCGGTAACAGGAGCGGAATTGCTGCAATGACGCTGACTTCTATAGGGTTTACTAATATGAATAATCTTGTGGGCGGAATGCTTGCCTGGGAAGAGAAATTTAAACAGTAAGGGTCAACGATCGATTTTTTTTAAACTGAAAACTTTTCTATCATACTCATCAGTTACCCCAAAAATAAAAGCGGACAAGAGTGCCCGCTCGGAATGTGCTAAAACTAAAAAGCACATGAGAAAATTTCAAATGCAATGTATGTGTCAATGCAAGATGAAAAAAATCAAGATTACTGAACCATGAATTATACCATTTCATGTATGAATAAAATTGATCCGGTAACTCCTCACATGCCTACAGCTTAATATTTATGGCCGCCAAAAAATTGGTTCCGGCCATTGGAAAATAGTAGTTTTCAACATCCAGCGCTCCTCCATAAAAATAATTATAGGTGTATCCATTGGATTCATATTTTTTATTGAATAGATTATTTACCTGTACAACAAAAGTTACCGTCCTCAATATATTCTTTGAATTTAAAGTATAAGACAGTTTTATATTCTGAACATAATATGGATCAATGCTCCTGCTGACATGGGAAGTATTATCAAGAAACTGCCTGCCGACATATTTTGACTGCAGGCTAATTTCACCGTTTGATAACGGAACAAAATTTACAGTGGCTGCGGCTACCTGGTTCGGCGAAAAAGAAATATCCGTATTATGATATTGATAAATTAACTGATCGCCATTATCATAGTCATCCACATATTCCGTAAAGTTTTTTATTTTGTTTTTACTGAAGGAAATGTTTGCATTTGCATTAAGCCATTTTGTAAATCGTTCACCTGCCTGCAGTTCAATTCCCATTCGATAACTTTGTGGAGCATTGGTACGCGTGTATGCACCTACGTCATTTATTTTACCGGTAGACACTAACTGGTCATGGTAATTCATATAATAAAAAGTCGCGCCATAGGAACCTTTGGTGGTTCTTTTTTCTACTCCCAATTCCAAATCATATAATACTTCAGGTTTGGGAAGTTGTGTTATTCCGGCTTCAAAATCATCCCTGTTCGGTTCCTTCGCGCCAACAGAATAAGACGCATAAACCTGCAAATCATTTCTATTATATGAAAGGCCAATTTTAGGATTGAAAAAAGTATAATTCCTATTTATTAAAATATCCGGGTTAGATTCAAAGCCCTTAATATTATAATTTACAAATCTTGCCTGTACATCAGCGAAGCCTGAAAAACCAGCACCAAAGGTTTGCAGTAATTTTGCATAAATATTAAAATCTTTTTTTGTTGCGGGTAAATCTGAATAAGTATAATTTTTTGGAAACCCTTGCTGTGCCCACGTTACAATGTCGTAATGTTTTCCGTCATATTCGTCCCATCCGCCACCGAAAGTGAAATGCGATTTATTTTTTTGATATTGTAAAGAAAATATTCCACCATAAAAATAATTGTCCAACCATAGCCGCCGAACAAGGTCTGTCGAAGTTGTTGTGTCTGTTCCGGCAATATAATTTGGCAAACCGTAATCGCTATAAAGTTGTGCTGCCTTGTATTCTTCATAATATCCTTTTCCCCTTGATAAAAATATCGCTGTATTAAAACTAAGATGATTATTAATTTTCCTGTTGTAAAAAAGCTGATAATGGGTTTGCGTATAATTATCCGTTTCATTGTTGTAAGGTGTCCCGGGTTTTTCAGTTCCGGCTTCGTTATACCTGCGGTTGCTATCAAGATAGCTTTGCGGAATACCATACCATGATTGATAGGTTTTCTCCTTTCCACTGAAAATATTAAAACGTAGGGAACTATTTTTATTAATATAAGCGGTGCTTAAAGAAAAAGATTGAAGGTTTGATTTTGCCCGCTCAACATAACCATCACTGCTTATTCTTGAGAGGCGCGCATCTATGGTAAAATGATTTCCTAATAAACCACTGCCAAACTTTAAAGTATTTTTCCAGGAATTGAATGAACCAAAGGAGTTGTTCAATTCGACATATTTTTCCTTGATCACTTCGTTGGTAGAAAGATTAATAGTGGCTCCAAAAGCACCGGCTCCGTTTGAGGATGTTCCCACACCGCGCTGAACCTGTATGGAGTTTAATGAGGAAGCAATATCCGGCAAATCAACAAAGTAAACGCCTTGGCTTTCAGCATCATTATAAGGAATACCGTTAAGTGTCACATTTACTCTTGATGCGTCCGTCCCGCGAATTCGTATTCCCGTGTAGCCGATACCGTTACCTGCATCAGAGTTCACTACCACAGATGGAAGTTGGTTTAAAATAAATGGCAAGTCCTGGCCCAAATTGACCTTTTCAATTTCCTTTTTGGTAATATTTGTTTTTGTAAAAGGAGCCCTATCTGAAGCCCGAATGGAGGTAACCTCAATATTGTCGAGCATCAAAGTATCACTGGCCTTATGGGTTTTGTTGTCCTGTGCTATCGCGAAAAAACAGGCGCCTGAAAAGCAAAGAGTAGCAATAATTTTTTTCATGGTTTAACTTCAGTTAAACTGACCTGGAAACGCACGAAAAAGAGGAAAAGTAAATTGTTCAACCTCCCTTCGCAGGCATTATCCTGATCAGGTATGCGGGTATTATCTCAGCAATCCCGCTTTAAAGCAGGATGCACCCCGGTGAAAAATAGATTTTAGAATGCAAATGTAAGCCCGTTGCTTTTTAATTTCCAAAAAAGTGTAACTTTTATTTTTTATAGCCGTTACAGCAGGAGAGTTCTGGAAGGCGGGGGTTAAACAATTATTTCGGCTAAACGGTGTAGGTGTAAAAAAAAATAATTTAATTAGATATGAAAAAAAATATACGGATAAGAAGCATTTTTATTTTACTGCTCATGATATCTGCTGCGCCAATATTTGCGCAACAAACTCTAATCAATGATAAAAATGCGGAAGTAAGAACGGTGACGCCGTTTACCGGAATAAAAGTTTCGGGTGGCATAAATGTTTACATGTCGCAAGACGAAGATTATGGCATGGCTGTCAGCGCATCGGAGCCACAGTACCGCGATAAAATTAACTCAGAAATTAAAAATGGTATCCTTGAAATTTCCTATAGTGATCATTCTGAAAAGCATTTTGGAGATTTAAAATTACGCGTCTATATTTCTTTCAAAAATTTGGAAAGTATTGAAGGCTCCGGCGCGTGTGATTTTATTCTTAGTGATACACTTAACACTTCCAGTGTTCTTGTAAAGCTTTCAGGTGCATGTGAAATAAAAGGCCCGGTGAAATTGACGAATCTTGAATTAGACTTAAGCGGCGCTTCAACAGTAAAAATGGAAGGAATAACTCAAAATTTAAAAGTGAGTGCCAGTGGCGCAAGTGATGTAAAAAATTATGGGTTGACCGTTGAAAATTGTATCGCAAAATTATCGGGCGCTTCAGATATAAGGGTTACCGTTACCAATTCAATTACTGCTTCCGCAAGTGGTGCGAGTACTTTATACTATGATGGTGACCCCGAAAAAAGACAAGTTGCAACAAGCGGTGCAAGTTCCATTTCCCAACGGAAAAAATAAGAACAGATATTTTCAACGATGAAATAAATGCACTAAGACGTGGTTTTTTTCATTTGTATTCCTATAAATGTAAAAATCAGACAGATTCTTACTGGTTCTAACTGAAAAAATATTTGGTTGGTTTATTATCTCATTCTGATGCAGCGTTATCGGTATTTTTTCTATCCTACTTATAAATATAGTCTACGAAAACAGTAAGAAAATAAAAAATACACAGCCACTTATAATTGATATTCACCACGAAAACAAATTTGCGATTTGATAACAACGTTTGCAAATAATTTTGAATAGGAACTAAAAGAAATAAGCAGGCTGACGTGGAACGAATGAAATAATGGTTTGTGATTGCTTGTTTTTTGTTTCAAAATCTTAACCCGCTGCTATCATGATCAAAGATAAACTACTGCGGCTTTTATTTATTCCCTTATTAGGGATCATGATTCCATTTTTTTCGGGAATAATTTCTTATTCTCATTATTCAATTTGGGTCATCCTTTCAATTAATTTATATTTTATTCTTCTTTCATTTTGTATTTGGACGGGAGCAAGTTGGATACATCGGAAGATCAGGTTCCTGTTCAAAGGTTTTCAAAATCCTATAATCAAAGTATTTTCAGTATGCCTTGTTGGTGGCCTGTTTGGTGCTGCTATTTCAGGAATTTTCTCTATTGCCTGGTACAAAATTTCTGATGAAATTTTTAATTGGACAGCAGTGTTCAAGTGTATCGCATTTTCTTCGCTTGCAGTTATCTTGTTTACTTTGATCTATGAAGTATTATTTCTTGGTAAACAAAGAGTATTGTATACAAAAATTGTTGACCAGTTGGATTGGGAAAGGTCTAAAGCAGAAATGTCTGTTTTGAAAAATGAAATCGAACCACATTTTATTTTCAATTCACTCAACACACTTTCTTATCTTATTTTAAATGATCCGCAAACGGCACATGCATTTAATAGTAAGCTTGCTTCAGTGTATAAATATTTCTTAATAAATAAAGAAAGGGAATTGATTACGCTGCAAGGGGAGCTGGAGTTTATTGAAAATTATTTTTTTGTTTTACAAGTCCGGCATGATAACAAGCTGCATTTAACAACTGATTTGAGCAATCATCATGAAGGGTCGCTGATGATATTGCCTTATGCTTTGCAGGTACTTGTAGAAAATGCGATAAAGCATAATGAATTCTCCGATGATAATCCTTTAAATATAAAAGTGATATTAAATGGAGAATATATCCAGGTAAAAAATAACAAGCGTCCTAAAGCTTATCATGTTAATTCAACCGGAATCGGTTTACGCAACTTAAGCTCGCGTTACAGGCTTGTTTGCAATAAGGATATCCAGGTTGAAACAACCGATTATGAATTCACTGTAAAATTGCCAATTATAAAATCAAATTTGAGCCATGCTTAATGCCATTATTATTGAAGATGAATTACCCGCAATGGAAGCGCTTGTACAAACTCTTTCAGAGGTATCAACTCCCGTGAACATTTCCGCGAGGCTAAGTACCGTAAAAGAAAGTGTCAGCTATCTTTCGGGTGAGCCGGATGCTGATATCATTTTTAGCGATGTGCAATTATCAGACGGATTGTCCTTCGATATTTTTTCGCAAACTGGTGTTCGCATTCCGGTAATTTTTATTACGGGTTATGATAATTATATAATGATGGCTTTTGAAAATAATGGTATTGATTATTTGTTGAAGCCTGTTGAAAAAAATGACCTTGAGAAAGCTTTGCTTAAATACAATAATTTAAAAAAGCACTTTGCACCTGCTGCTGCTCAATTGCCTGTTGACAACATTGTGAAATTTATTAACCAAAGAAAAAAAACAAGGTTGCTTGTAAAAAAGGGAATCGAGAATATCGCGCTGCGATTGGAAGACATTGTACTGATTTACACGCAGGATAAGCTGGTGTATGTAATTGATCGCACTTCAAAAAAATACATTGCCGATAAAACATTATCTGAACTTGAGCAGGAACTCGATAATGCGTTTTTCTTCAGGGTGAACAGGCAGTATATTGTAAATATAAATTTTGTAAAGAGTTTTAAATCTTTTGAAAAGGTTAAGCTGCTTTTAGATATTGTTATTCCTGAAATAAACCATTCCATCATTATAAGCCAGGAAACAGCTCCTGCATTCCGTAAATGGATGCATGATGCATGAAAGGCAAAAAAAATCAAGATAAAAATATGCGAATGTACTTTTCTTATTTTACCTGGAGTAGCTTTGAATGCCATATTTTTTAAAATCGCCTCCGTGCCCCGAAATGCCTTTAATAATTGCGTTTAACCCATTCCGTTATACTATCATCTCCCCTTGCTCGTTAATCAAATCATTCAATTTTAGTTTTTTATTTTAGCGAATTGCTCCAATCTTTTTCATTCAGATTCTTTAATCGATTTTTTTAAACCCGGTTGCCTCCTGTGTTTTTGGTTTATTTTTTAACAGAAATAAAACGTTTGCTTTCTTTCAGAAATGAAATCCAATGCCTCGATTTAAAAAATTCACGCCTTGGCAAATTACCGCCTAAAGTTTGACGCACATTGATAAATATTGTTGCCTATTGATTACTTCTTCTGTCAAAATTTTAAATAAAATCAATGAAAAGAATTCTAATAATCTTTGCTATGCTAATGCTTAGTGGAGCCTTGGCATTTGCTCAAAGCCGTTTGGTTACGGGTAAGGTAGTTGATGAAAAAGGCGGCCCCGTTAATGGTGCTTCCGTTATCATAAAAGGCACGCCCCGGGGCGTTCCGGCTAATGCTGCCGGAGAGTTTTCAATCACTGCCAAACCAAATGATGTGCTGGTTATCTCAGCCACAGACTATACCAAAGTGGAAATAAAAGTAGGTAAAGAAAATAATCTTGCAGTGACATTAAAATCGGCGGCAAATGTTATGGAAGAAGTTGTGGTAACAGCACTTGGACAAACGAGTAAAAAAGCGAAAGTTGGTTATGCGACAACCACGTTCACCAGCGAAGCGATTAATCGCACGGCCAACGTAAATGCCTTTGATGGACTTGCCGGTAAAATTCCAGGTGCGGAAATATCTAATACCGGAGGCCCTGGCTCATCCACTAAAATTATTATGAGAGGCTACGGCGTATTAACAGAAGGAGGCAACCAGCCTTTATATGTTATTGATGGTGTTCCGTTGACAGATGCAAGGCTTAGTGCGGGATCTAACGTTCTTGCCGGTGCTAACAATGTGGGCACCGTTGGATTGACAGGGCAAAATGATTTTGGTAATGGTGCTAACGACATCAACCCAAATGATATTGAAAGTATAACAGTTCTTAAGGGCACAGCTGCATCTTCATTATATGGCTCGGCAGCAAGAAATGGTGCGATTATGATCACCACAAAAAGAGGAAAGTCAGGTAAAATAAGTGTTGACTTTGCAGGTTCAGTAAATTTCAGCCGCGTAGGCAAAGTACCCACGTTGCAAAATATATTCGGACAGGGATGGAACGCAACTTTTGTTCTCGGAGAAAATGGAAGCTGGGGCCCGCGGCTCGATGGTGTAGTAAGGCCATGGGGTTCTATTGTGAACAATTCACAATTGATAAAACCTTTTGTTGCAATACATGATAATATCCGTGATTTTTATACAACAGGTTTAGAACTAAACAATACGATAGCTGTTTCAGGAGGGAATGACAGATCAACATTTTATTTTTCTTATGGTAATGTAGAAAGCGACGGCGTAATACCCACAAAATCTGATTACCTGGGGCGTAATACGTTGTCTTTAAGAACAAATAATAAGTACAAAAACTTTTCCATAAATACTTCTTTTAATTATGTAAATAGAAAAGTGAACCAGCCAGCGACAGGGCAGGGAAGCACTTCCGGTTCTACAATATTCCAGGATATTTTACAAATTCCAGTTGATCTCCCCATAAGCGATTTTAGAGATTATAGGAATAGATTCTTCGATGTCAACAGCTATTTTTCTCCTTATGCTGAAAACCCTTATTATGGCTTGCATAATAACGGTAATACACAAACGTCGGATCGTTTTTTTGCAAACGTAGATATGAGTTATCAATTAAGTCCGGCCCTCGCAGCACAATTGCGTGTAGGTGGTGATATAGAAAACTCACGCACTTTTTCTTACAATGCCGTTAATGCTCCCGACCCCGGAAGCTGGAATGCAGGTGGTAATACTGAAGGGGCAACCAGGGTACCCGATGTAGGTTCTGTAATTGAAAGCAATAACTATGTCGGTGCTATAAATGGCGATTTTATTTTAAAATATAATAAAGATGTCAGCCGCAATTTCAACCTGGATGTAATTGGTGGTGTAAATTATAACCAGGCCGATACCAAATCAGGCTTTGCTGCAATTACTAATTTATTAATTCCGGGATTCTATAATCTTTCCAACTCAACAAAGCAGCCAGTAACGGCAGGTGCAAAAAGCCGCACAAGATTGTTGGGCGTTTATGGACAGGCAACGTTAGGATATAAAAGCCAACTCTATGTAACAATAAATGCCCGCAATGATTGGTCATCAACGTTGCCAATTGATCACGATCATTTCTTTTATCCCGGAGGAAATTTGTCATGGATCGCTTCTAACAGTTTTAATTTAAAAAGCTCACCGATTTCATATTTAAAATTTAGGGCAGGCTATGGTAAAACGGGTACCAGTGCACCGGTGTATGATATATACCCTGTGCTGGTGGCCGGTTCCGTACCGCTCCCTTTTGGAACGATAAATTTCCCCTTTAACGGCGTAAGCTCATTCGAAATTCAAAATGCAATTGCTAACGGCGATTTAAAAGGGGTAATAACTACTGAAACAGAAGTCGGAATGGACATCAGGTTTTTAAATAACCGTATTGGCCTGGACGTGGCGCTATATGATAAAAGAGCCGACGGTCAAATATTGAATGTGCCGATATCGCCGGGCTCGGGTTATACAACGCTTATCGAAAACATTGGCCTGATCACAAACAAAGGCATAGAGGTTTCTTTAGATTTAAAACCAGTAGTGACAAAAAATGTAACCTGGTCTATAAATTATAATTACACAAAAAATATTAATAAAGTTGCTCACCTCACCAATGGGCTTTCTAAAGTAACTGTCTTCGGTATAAATGGCGGAGCAGAATTAGATGCAGTGCCGGGTAAGACTGCTACCGGCATTTATGCTTTCGGGCCGCAATTGACGGCAGATGGAAAAACAATTGTTGCGGTCGCTTCAGGCAAACCTCTGGCAACTACTAACAGGATATACTATGGCAATGCAGAAAATGATTTTGTAATGGGTTTTTCCAACTCGCTAAAGTTTAAAGAATGGCAATTTAACTTCTCGCTTGATTACAGGCAGGGAGGTGTATTCTACAGCAAAACAGCAGAGCAACTTTTATTTACCGGTAACTCTATTCCTACAACCTACAATGACCGGAGACCATTTATTTATCCAAATTCAGTTGTTCAAAACGGAACCGATACCCAGGGTAAACCGATTTATGTTGAGAATACAACGCCTATTACTGAGAACAATTTACAAGACTTTTTTCCCGAAGGAAATAATCCAGCACTGGCCTATAAAAATGATATTATAGACAGGTCATTTTTAAAACTTAGAGATGTTTCTCTTTCTTATATCGTGTCAGAAAAACTCGCATCTAAAATCAAGATGCATAATTTATCGCTGACAGTTTATGCACGAAATCTATTGTTATGGACACCTGCTTCTAATTATTATATTGATCCGGAGGCTTCCAACTTTGGCAACGATCTCTCCAGCCAATTGGGGGAATTTGAAACAGCGCCGATATCAAAACAATTTGGTGTGGCCTTGAAAGCAAATTTTTAAAAAAAAATTTATTACGAAATGAAAGTATTTAAAAATAAAAAAATCATAGCCGCTATTGTGCTTTGTTCTTTGTTGTTGGGAGAAGGCTGCCGCAAGACTTTTGATATCAATCATGATCCTAATAATCCTACTTTGGAAGTTGGAACGCCAAAGATTGTTTTTCCAGTTGCGGTAATGGGTGTTGCTGCAGTTGAAGGCGGTGACCTTGCACTTATTGGAGGAATATTGGGAGAATATGTTACCCAGGCAGCGTTAGCTAATCAATATAAAATTATTGATCAGTACGATTTAAAAACGACAGATTTTAACGGTCAATATATCACCTTATATTCCTACGGTTTAAAAAATCTTCAGTTTGTAATTGATAAAGCCGCTGAAGCAAAAGACTGGAATTTTTATCTTATGGGCATCACAACAAAAGCGTACGCTACGGGATTGTTGGTGGATCTTTATGATCAAATTCCTTATTCAGAATCACTGCAGGGAATAGGTAATCTTACTCCACATTTTGATGATGGATATTCCATTTATAAATCATTGATTGCAAGTCTTGACACTGCTTTGAATAAAGACTTCAGTGCTTCCACGGCTATCGATTTGAGGGCCTTAAACGAAGGAAATGTAGATCTTATATTTCAAGGAGATATTACTAAATGGAAACAATTTGCCAATACATTGGAACTTAAGCTATACCTGAGAATGATTAATTCAAAGCCTGAGGAAGCTCAGGCTGGAATCACAGCCTTATATGCGAGAAATGCACAGTTCCTCACAGACAATGCCGCCGTTACCGGGTTTAGCGATAACCCAAGTCTTTCCAATCCTTTATTTGAGCAAAACGTTCGTCAGTTGAATACAGCTACTAACATTGTGGCCAGTAAAACTTATTTAACTTTTTTACAAAGCCATGGTGATCCAAGGGCGGTAGATTTATTCGGCACCAACGCCACCGGGCTCGATCAGGGTGATTTTTTAAATCCTTCGCCGGCGGCGCTGAGCGCTTCGTTACTGAAACAAAAAGCAACGGATCCCGTGGTATTTCTTTCTGCAGCAGAGTCTTATTTTTTACAGGCAGAGGCACGGTTAAGATATTTTGCAGGCAACGGTGTCAAAACATTATATGATAACGGCGTGAAAGCTTCCTTTGCTGACTTTGGAGAAAACGGAAGTTCATTCGTTGCAGCAGGAGGCGCCTATGCCTTTCCCGCTGGCACAATGGACCAGGATTTAGAAGCCGTCATCGTTCAAAAATGGGCCTCATTTGCATATGGGGTCCATTTTATAGAAGGTTGGTTCGAAAGAAACAGAACGGGGCTTCCTAAAAGCAGCTCAGTATATTCAACGGATCCTTCTTATGTTCCGGGGCAATTTGTTGTTTCCAAAAACTCAACATTGGCGCCGGGGCAATATCCGAAACGACTTGTTTTTCCAGATGCTGAAATATCTACCAATCCAAATACGCCGGCACAAGTATCCATTACTACACCTGTTTGGTGGGGTAAATAATTTTAAATTTTAATAAAAATGAGAACGATGAAAATAAGATTTGGTTTTATGTTGATGGCCTTTTTTACCATGATGATCTCATGTAAAAAGGATTCAGTTATAGATACAGCAGACAGGGTTGGGATATCGAAAGTTACCTATTATCCTACAATTACACTAAAAGGGGATGCTATTGTTACTGTTCCTAACGGTGACGTGTACACGGAGCCGGGTGTAAGTGCAACTGCAGGTTCATCTGATGTTCCTGTAAGAACTGCCGGTCTGGTAGATACCGGTAAAGACGGCGTATATACAATTACTTACTCCGCAAAAAATGTAGATGGCTATAGCTCAGTTGCCTCAAGGACTGTAGTAGTTTATACAACAGCTCCGGATGCTGTGGCCCACGATTTATCAGGTACATATTTAAGGCCCGCGACTGGTTCGTCAGCAGTGTGGACAAAAATTGCGCCCGGTGTTTATGAAGTATTCAACCCTGGTGGCTCACCCGGAACTAATTTAACCGTAGTTGTTTTTAATCCATCAGTTTTTAATATAATGATACCACCCCAGCTTGGGAGTGACGGATCGCCTACCAGCTCAACCAATGAGAGCTATACAAATTCTAATCCGGCCACTTATTCGTGGAAAATAGTGAATCCTGGGTATGGCGGGGCTTTAAGAACTTTTATAAAACAATAATTCTCTACCATTCAATACTAAAAAATGAAAAGAATATTTTTAATAGCGAGCGTGGCAATAATTTCATTCACATCGTGCCAAAAGACGAAAGATGCCGGCGCCACATCGGCGGTAAAGGTTGCTAACGAGTGGTGGGCAACTTTGGATTCTGTTGGCATCGCCGATTATTATGGGCTTGGCCATTTAAAAATTGCAACATATAATACAGCGGCTGATAACGGAACTATTTGGGTTGATGATTACAAGCACGGCTATGGATTTAAAATTCAGGCTACCGTGAATTATTCAAGCCTTACCTTTTCTTCCGCGCCGGCTGCTGCCAATGGATATTTCGTTACGGGAAGTTCTTCTTTCCCCGCTACAGCTCATATTACTGATGGGAAAATTTTTCCAAAAATGGGTCATTCCAAATCGGGTAATATTGCGGATAGTATTCATTTCAAAATTGAATTCTCTGACGACCCTGGTTTTATTTATGAGATGAACGGAGTTGAAAGAACAAGGTTTAAGGAGGACGATTATTAGAAAGGATTTTAATCAGGGATCACGATAATAAGGTTGCATTTATTTGTGGCCTTATTTTTTAAAATCATGATCCGGTTTTTTATATAATGATCTAAAAATTTTATGCTGTAATGAAAGCAATTTTTTTTGAATAAAAATTACCGGGCATGCTATAAATTAAACCAACCTTCGTAAAGAAATTTACCGCCATACCTCTGATTTAGTTTTAAAGGCATTAAATAATAAACCATGAAATATTTTTGCGCCGTTATTTTTTTATTAAACCTGTCATTTAATTTTTCATACGCACAGTCAACACAAACATTAATCTCCCATGCAGATTCTTTATATGCGAAGCAGGATTGGAGTGCGGCCGTAACCGCTTATGAAAATGCGTTTGCAAAGGGAGCTACTCAAAATGCTCTTTCTGTCAACCGGCTTGGGTTTTCATATTTGAATATTGGCAAGAATGATCTTGCCATAAAAAACTTTCAATTGTCTCTTACAAAAAATCCGCTGCCTGCGGGTGCTCCAATTATCCGTTCACGATTAGCCCGCGCATATGCGGCGAACAATGATAATGGCAAAGCGCTTCTGCAATTGGATAGCGCAATTTCTTTAGGATATTCAAACGTAGCGGAACTAGATACTTTAAAAGAATTTAATGGAATAAGAAATGATGTCGTATTTAAAAATTTAGTTTCAAAAGCTACTGATAAAATATTTCCTTGTATGAAAGATTTGCATGCGCGGGAGTTCGATTTCTGGATTGGAGACTGGGATGTGTACCCAACTGGAAGCGAACAACTGGTAGGCCACAGCATTATTCAAATGGGATCCGGTGGCTGCTTTTTTCTCGAGAACTGGACTGCCACAGGTATTCCTGAAACTTCAGGCAAGAGCATGAATTTTGTTGATCCCAAAAGTAATAAATGGAAACAAGTTTGGGTCGGTTCGGGCGGTACGGTTACTGAATATATTAACGGTGTTTACAAAGACAGTGTTATGGAATTTGAATCCACACAACAAACACCTCAGGGCGAGGCGAAAGTAAGATTCAGGTTTTTTAACCAGGGAGCGAACCAGGTACGACAGTTCCAGGAGTTTACTAACGATAACGGCAACACGTGGAATGTTTCTTATGATCTTACCTATATCCGCAAGAAGGAATAATCTTAAAATTATTTTCCATCAGCCCAAAGTAAGAATTGGGGAAAGACGGCGCTCCAGGTTTCGTAATTATGTTTTCCTTCGCGAAGCTCTGTATAAACGATGTCGCCCGGTGGACAAACATTTTTATTTTTAATTAAATCGACCAGGTCTTTCGTATCGTCAACTACATCTATAATTCCATCTTTATCTCTGTCTGAAGTTTCCTCCTGATCGCCCGCATAAAACCAATATTTTAGATGTGGCCTCTTTCTTGAAGATCTTATTTTATTTATTATCAGGCGGTCTTTATCATCAGAGTAATCAGCGTCTTTCGAATCTTTATCCCGGTACCAGAATGAACCGGAAAATACGCCCACCTTATCAATTTTATCTGCATGGTCCCACGCAACATCAAATGCTGAAA
>JBDTKB010000402.1:0-3764 GCA_039935555.1 Ginsengibacter sp.
GCCGAAGGCCTCACTGCCGCCTACGTTGCGAAACTTACGCGCAATTTGCGCATTGCCGGATATATAAATAGCACGCCCGGAAATAAAGGCGGTTACATATTGGCCATACCTTCCCGTGAAATTAATATGAACCAGGTTTTGAAAACCTTAGGCGGACCACTTTTTGATAAAAGCTTCTGTGGTGATTATTCTGGTTCCCTTAAATTTTGCACGAATTCTGTAGACTGTTCTGTGCGCTCACTCTGGCAAATGATCCAGTTTTCAATCGACCAATTGTTAGATAAGGTTACCTTATTTGACCTTATAACTTCCGAAGGAAAATCGGACCATTTGCTGAGTGCTATTTTGGAACAGAATTTTAAAGTTCCTTCCGGGAATTAATTCTAAATTTCCCGATGAATATTTTTTGTATAGAACAAAATTATTTTACACAAAGGAGCGCTGCAGTCTCCACTGCAACTGACGATCTTCTCCTATTCGTTAAACCTGGAAAATGTTTATTACAACAACCAGCAAAATTTTCCTATCCGCATTTTGCGCAAGAGTTATATAGCGGCTGCGAATTAGTATTGCGCGTATCAAAAGATGGAAAAAATATATCAGAGGATGTTGCTGCGGGTTATTTTGATGCGATGACTATTGGGATGAATTTCACCGCCATCGATAATTCCAATGAATTGCAGGATGATGAAAAAGGATGGGAGAAAGCGAAAGCCTGGGATCATTCATCAGTAATTGGTGAGTGGCTGCCTGCAGAAAAAATCAATCATAAAGAAGATATTGATTTTTGCTTTTATAAAAACAGGCAGCCTGTACAACTCGGTAATTCGGCATTGATGATTAGTAATTTTTATAAATTAATTGCAGGCATTTCCAATAAGTTTTCCTTAAAGGCCGGGGATATTATATTTACAGGAAGCCCTGTTTCAATAGTTGAGATGGCTGAAGGCGATAAGGTGGAAGCTTTCTTCGGCGATGATTCTATGTTAGAATTTGAAATAGAATAACAAGAGATTTCAGCAAAAGTTCATCATGCAATAGTTATTTAATCTTACTTATGAAACGTTATACCCGACTTCTTTGCGTGATTTTAATAGTTGGCCTATTACAATCTTGCAGTTCTGCACGCAGGAGTACCTCATCAAATTATACCAGCGTAACTGAGCCAGTTACGCCACCCGCTAAAAACAGAGTACCTGCTAAAGCGGTTCCCCGCCGGTACATAAATACAAAAAATGTGAATGCTGATTCAGTCGTTGATTTTGCTAAAACACTTATCGGCATAAAATACAAATATGGGTCTGTTATAAAGGAACAGGGCTTCGATTGCTCTGGCTTTGTCAACTATGTTTTTAATAATTTCAATATACAAGTGCCGCGTACTACAGTTGATTTTACAAATGCGGGTATGCCTGTACCGTTAGATGGTTCGCGCAAAGGAGACATTATACTTTTTACCGGAACAGATACAACCGGCTGGATTGTCGGGCACATGGGCATGATTACGGACAATGAAAACGGCATTATTCATTTTATTCATTCATCATCGGGAAAAGCAAACGGAGTAATTATTTCAAACTTAAGCAAATATTACGCAACGCGGTTTGTAAAAGTGATACGCATTTTTCCATAGGAATCAGCAACACAATCATCAATTGCTATCTTTAAAATTCACACAAAAGAAAATTCAAGTTGCATTTGTAAAGTTCTACGAGGCTTGATTTTGTTGATACTTGCGGGCAAACTTTGAATGTGGAAAACCGGCGTTTCTTCATTTCTTGAAGCAACAATCATCTGTACTCCACTGGAATTATTGTTGAATAAATCCTGAACAAGATTTGGACAGTTATTATTTTTTGAAAGATGTGACAACAGAAGATGGCTCATGTATGCAGGCCGGTGCTCCAAAAAAAGCCTGAGCGCCTGGTTGTTGGAAAGATGCCCGAAACCACCGCTGATGCGTTTCTTCAGGTAATAAGGATAGCCTCCATTATTCAGCATCGTCTCATCATAATTTGCTTCAAGAAAAGCGGCGTGACAAAGTTTAAAATATTTTATGACCTGTTCGCATGGTGCACCAATATCTGTAAAAACTCCAACCTTAATGCCATTACAGTCTACTACGAAACTGCACGGATCACATGCATCATGAAGTTTTGGAAACGCAATGATGGAAAGATTCCCGATCTTAATTTTTTCAAACGATTTAAAAGGCCTCATTAAATTTTTATCAAGTATTAGTCCCGAATGAAGCAATGTGTTATCAGTTATATAAACAGGTATCTGGTATTTTTTGCTTAACGTTTCAATTCCTTTAATATGGTCGGAGTGTTCATGTGAAACGAAAATTGCCTTCAACTTTTGCATCGATAAATTCAGCCTGCTCATTCGTTTTTCTGTTTCCTTACAGGAAATTCCAGCGTCTATAAGTATGGCTTCTTTTTCGTTTCCTATATAATAGCAGTTGCCATTGCTTCCAGAATTTAAAGATGTAATTAATAAACACATGTATGGCAAAGAAAATAAATCTTCCGCTATTTACAGTTTTTTTCACCGAAGAAAATTCTTTAATATGCATCAATAAATACAATCTTTTTAAGTACACTGTAAGCCCTTCGATGTTATTACGAATAATAATATTCAAAAAAAAACGTTCTTTCTGTGTGCGGTTAAATTTGCCAGGTTGTTTATTTTTCAGCAAATGAAATCCCATAATTACCGGGCCATACAAAAATGGTTTTGAAAATATCTTATGCGGCAATATTTTATCTACGAAGGGCAATTAAAAAATGGTCCTTTTAATTTTGAACAATTAAAATCTAAATCTTTATCAAAAGAAACTCCCGTTTGGTACGAAGGCATGCAGGATTGGATAGTAGCGGGTAAACTAAATGAATTGAAAGAATATTTTATTCAAAAAGCAACTCCGCCTCCTTTACCAAAAGATCTTGAGAACAACACGCGTTCACGCAATGAAATATTAAATTCATTTACACACGCCGAGGAGAATGTTCATAAGCCGCGCAAAAAAGCATACGTAATTCCCGCTATAGTATTTGTGTTTATTGTAGCTATAATTATTGCGCTTTTTTTTATGCCTATAAAAATCAAATGATTTGGCAATTTATTTATTGAACACTGCCAAAATGAAAGGCAATATTTATTGAAAAATAATTTTCGAATCACTTAATATTTAATTGAATGATTGTGTCTGTATCGTCCAGTTGTATTCCATTGATATAGATAAAACAACCCTCAGGCAATTGCTTAAATTTAATATTGCTATTACCCGCAAAAGTTGAGGCATTAATAATTTTCTCTTTTAAATCCGGGATAAAAATATACGCCTCCTGCGCAGGAGGATTTAATAAATGCATATATAATACTTTGTTTTTGGCAGTGATTACACCCCATTTTTGAGGCTTAATAATATTACCGCGCGTGCCATAAATCGTTTTACCGTTTGCTTGCAACCACTTACCAATTTGTTTTAAAGTATCCACAAATTCCGGTTGTATTTTTCCGTTGGGCATGGGGCCAACATTCAATAAAAAATTTGCATTTCGTCCTGAAGCGTTTACGAGATAATGAATTAATTCCTTTACAGATTTGTAACTCGTGTCTGTGATATTAAAACCCCAGGAATTATTCATGGTTTCGCATGTTTCCAACGGTAAATTTTGGGAAGGTTTTTGAAAGCTAAGGCCGGAGTTATTTTCACCCGGAAGGTCTCTTTCAAACATTTGAAAATCTTCGCCATCAAA
>JBDTKB010000403.1:0-5912 GCA_039935555.1 Ginsengibacter sp.
GAGTGAATAGCTTGATAATGACTGAAAAGTAGGAATAAATTACAAGATATTGTTAGTGAATGATATTTATTAAAATACTATATTCATATTCCATTCATCTTTCAATAAACAAGTCTTTTTTATGAAAAAAATATTCTCCATTTTCTGCCTGTTATTTTTTGTTGCCACTACATTTTCGCAAACAACAAAAAAACAATATCCTGAAGTAGATATTGCTTACAAAAAATTTGTATTGGATAATGGACTTACGCTTATTGTGCACGAAGACCACAAAGCGCCTATTGCGGCTTTTAATGTTTGGTATCATGTTGGTTCAAAAAACGAAGTGCCGGGTAAAACCGGGTTTGCGCATTTATTCGAACACATGATGTTTACCGGCAGCGAAAATAATAAAGACCGCTATATACAATTTCTTGAATCAATCGGCGGCACAGATGTAAACGGTACTACCAGTAACGACCGCACCAATTATTTTGAAGACGTGCCCACTTCTTCATTTGATAAAATACTCTGGGCAGAGAGCGACAGGATGGGTTACCTGTTAGGCTCAATAGATTCGTCGAGGCTTGCTTTGCAAAGAGGTGTTGTACAAAATGAAAAACGGCAGGGCGATAATCAACCATACAGTATTACCGAAGAATTAACGGCTAAAAATACTTTTCCTGCAGGACATCCATATTCATGGACAGTTATAGGAGAAATGAAAGATTTGGACTCTGCATCTTTAGATGATGTAAAAAATTGGTTCAGGCAATATTATGGCCCTAACAATAATGTAATAGTAGTTGCAGGAGATGTTAATACAGATACGGTTTATGAAAAAATAAAAAAATACTTCGGTGCTATTCCTGCCTGCCCGCCGATAACAAAACAAAATGCCTGGATAGCAAAAATGACCGGCATACATTACCAAAGAGCGCAGGACAGGGTTCCGCAGGCACGCTTGCAAAAAACATGGAACACGCCGCAATGGGGCACTGCCGATGATGCTTATCTTAATTTGCTAAACAATATTCTTACAAATGGTAAAAGTTCGCGGTTGTATAAAAGACTGGTGTATGATGAGCAATTATCGAACAACGTATTTTCTTATGTTGATAGCAGGGAAATTGCCAGCCAGTTTAATATTTTCTGCGATGCAAAACCCGGTGTAAGTGTAACTAAAATAGATACCATTATAAATGAGGAATTAAAAAAGATATTAAAAGAAGGCCCGACTCCAGAGGAACTGGAGCGTGCCAAAACAAATTACTTTGCCAATTTTGTAAAAGGCCTGGAGCGTATTGGCGGCTTTGGCGGTACATCTGATATTCTTGCACAAAGCCAAACTTATGGCGGCAGCCCTGACTATTATAAAAAGATAATGGAATGGACAAAAAATGCAACATCCGCAGATATAAAAAAGGCTGCTGTTGAATGGCTGAGTGACGGCGAATACGTTTTAGATATTGAACCTTACGGCGATTATTCAGTTAGTGATTCATTGGATGGCAGGAAAACGGCACCCGCTATGGGCACGTCGCCTGTAGTAAAATTTCCTGCAGTAAACGAGTTTACTTTAAGCAATGGTTTAAAGGTTGCGTTGGTTGAGCGGCATGCAGTACCAGTTATTGATATGTCTTTAATGGTAAATGCCGGTTATGCAGCAGACCAGTTTGGAAAACCCGGCCTTGCAACATTTGCAATGAATATGATGCAGGAAGGAACCAAAACCAAAACTGCTTTACAATTAAGCGATAAGTTAGCCGATTTGGGTGCAGGCTTGTATACGTATTCTGATCTTGATAATTCTTACATGTATATGAGTGCATTAAAAGTTAACCTGAATGAATCGCTTAATTTATTTACCGATGTTTTGTTCAACCCTTCTTTTCCGCAAAAGAATTTTGAACGAGTACAAAAAGAACAATTACTTTCTATTAAACAGGAGCAGGTTCAGCCCTTCTCAATGGGGTTGCGCATTTTGCCAAAACTGTTATTTGGTGGCGGACACGCATATGGTAGTCCTTTTACAGGCACCGGTACAGAAACTTCTGTTAATGCAATTACAAGAGAAGATTTAGTAAAGTTTCACGATACATGGTTTGCACCAAATAATTCAATATTAGTTGTTGTAGGCGATATAAATTCACAGGAATTAAAAGCGAAGCTGGAAAGCAGTTTTTCTTCATGGAAAAAACAAACGGTGCCTGAAAAAAATATTAAAGACGTTGCATTGGCTACGCAACCTTCAGTATATATTATTGATAAACCCGGCGCAGCGCAGTCTATTATTCTTTCTGCAGAAATAAGCCCTTCGGCAAAAGATCCTGATTTTGATAAAATTCAAATGATGAACAGAATTTTAGGCGGCGAATTTTCTTCACGCATTGATATGAATCTTCGTGAAGATAAACATTGGGCTTATGGCGCCGGCTCTTTTGATGTTGCAGCAAAAGGCCCTGGTTTATTTATTGCGTACGCACCTGTGCAAACAGACAAAACAAAAGAATCAATACAGGAAATACAGAAAGAGTTAACGCAGTATGTTGGTGATAAACCGGCAACAGAAGAAGAGTTTAATAAAGTTCAAAAAAACAGGGTAATGCAATTACCAGGCGTTTGGGAAACTAATGGTTCTGTGTTAAACGCATTGCAATCTTCCATTGGTTATAACAGGGGAATAAATTATTTAAACAATTATCCATCAATGTTACAGCAGTTAACGTTAACTGATATACAACATGCAGCAACAAAAGTGGTAAAACCAAAAAGTCTTACGTGGGTTATTGTCGGCGACAGATCAAAGATTGAGCAGGGAATAAAAGATCTTCATCTTGGCCCCATTAAATATGTTGATACAGAGGGCAATGAAGTAAATAAATAATCCTCAGCCAATGTAGTTGTTCCAATATTCATTCGAGAGCCCACAGCAGCCCTCTGTTCGTCCAAGTATATAAAAGTTTTGTTAGTGCAAGTTTGGTAGCATTTGCATTGTGCGCCCGCAATACTTGTACTTTGTAGTGATCAACAAATTCAATTAGGCTGGAGATCCGGCACCAGGGTAACAGCAAGGCCCCTCACTCCTTCGTGTTTCCTTGTAGAAAATTCCGCTCATTGATCGCTTCTTGTTCGATCATTGTTCGAACATTGTTCGATCCAGTGGTTCGAACAAGCTACAAATAATCTTCACGCTTTTTTCCTTTTACTGCACAATGAAACTACAAGCAAACCGTTAGATGGTACGAAGCAACTTAAAATACAATATTATGGCAAGCATCCCCTAAAAATAAAAACTCCCGTAAACATTGAGTTTTGCAGGAGCGACTTAATTATGTAGACCTTAAATTAGTGTTTTCAGCGGAGAGTTAGGGATTCGAACCCCAGGAGGCTTGCACCTCAACAGTTTTCAAGACTGCCGCAATCGACCGCTCTGCCAACTCTCCGTCGCAAAAATAAGGTTGCGAAACAGTTCTTCCAAAATTTGTTTGCATTTATTGAACTACAAATGATTCATCGGTTATATTGCCGCCGTATTTGTAAAGGAAAAAATTTCCAGATAAAATGATTAGATGGCCCGATTCTATAATTATCATAAGGTGATTATTATTCAAAAGGGAATATGTAGTTTTAAGATTGATTATTAATTTCGAAGTTGAACTATGGAAAATAACATTGACGCAAAACTGGATGAAGCTCCGGGAAAAAAGAAAGCCAGTTGGATCACCCTTAGATTTATTATTGCACTGGTAATGTTCCTAATAACGCTATTCGTTTTTGTCGCAATAGCAGATGAAATAGTTTTAGAACATGAAAATAAATTCGATCAAAGTATATCATCTTTTATCCAGTCTTTTCAAACAGACTCACTCACACAAATAATGAAAGGCGTCACTTTTTTTGGGTCCTCAACATTTTTGTTTCCGGCATATATCGTCCTCATTTTATATTTTCTTTTGAGAAAAAAGGCAAGGCTTGCCCTTGATATTACCATGATTGGGCTAAGCAGCACAGGAATACTTTTTTTATTTAAAGATATTTTCAGGCGCCACCGGCCGCTTGATCCGCTCATAAGTAATGTAACAGGTTTTAGCTTTCCAAGTGGACATTCATTTTCATCTTTTACTTTTTTTGGATTGCTTATTTATATTTTGTGGCAGGCAAAAATTCGTACCGGTTGGAAAGTTTTTGTTGCTATTGTACTCGTACTTTTTGCGGCAACCATCGCGTTCAGCAGGGTTTACCTCAGGGTTCATTATCCAAGCGACGTGGTTGCAGGCTTTTGCCTGAGTATTCTCTGGCTCATGATATCGATGTGGATATTGCACAAGGCAGACCGCGAATTAGCTATTTCAAAAAAAACTAAAACTAAAACCCGTTAATGTCAGGCCCTGTCGTGGTCTGCTTTCCAGCTTATAATAGATTTTTTAATTGCATCGGCACTCATGTTTTCGGTTGCCGCCTTTTCAGCTAAAGGCAAAAATTCTGCATCATCCGCAAACCGCAAAGCTATAATTTGTGACATGCGCAAACGCTTGTCAATTAATTTTCCGGAAAGAGCAAAATGGCGCAAATTTTCTTCCGCGCGTATTGCCCTGTCCTGCGCAACAATCGCGAAACTTCGTGCATACCAAAGCGTTATCATGCCAGCATAGCTAAGTCCAAAAATGATTGCCGCTACTAATCTTCCGGATTGATGTTGATACGCTTTCACAAGGTTCCAGGCAGAACCGGCAACGCACAGTATTAGAATAGTAGAAGTAATAAAATGGTACAATGGAACGTAGCGGGAATGTTTTTGATAATTTTGAACCGGCATATTATTTATTTTTTAAAATTTATAGAAATCTGCTTATTTACTTCAATATATCAAGGAGTGCCCACATTTTTTTTCTTACTTCGTTTGCATCGCCATCGTAATTATTTACAATGAAGGAGAATGTATAATCATTACCGTTTTTACTCTTAATATAACCGGTGTAAGATACAACTCCCCCGATGGAACCACTTTTCATTTTTATTCCATTTATCTCTGGCAGCGCATTATAAAATAAAGGGAACCAGCTTTGTTTTTTTGCGAATTGCATTACCTGTACCAATGCGGATACTGTTACCCTGTTTGCTGGCGAGAGCCCACTACCATCAATTATATTCAACGAGGCCGGATCAATACCATGTCTGCTCCAATAATTTTTAATAACGTTAGCGCCACTATCAGTGTCCCCGGTTTTTGTATGCTGATAAGCGAGTGTTTTTATCAAGGCTTCTCCATATAAATTAATACTTCTTTTTAAAAACCAAAAAATAATACTATCAAGCGGCGGAGAATTATGTGTGAAAAACATAGTAACTGGTTTCGCAATCACAGGCTCTTTAGGATAATCTGCATCAACATTTGTTGCCGTTGTTTTTTTTAATGAAGCCTCAAGAGATATAGCTAATTGTTTCGCGGGTTGTGGCATAGAACCGGAAACATTGAACAAATTTTCATTTACGGGTATTGTGCCACGTACGTATCCAAATTTTTCAAACAACGGGATGTAAATATAGGAGTTGTCTCCACTACCCTTCTTTGCTGAAGTCGCCATTATTTTCAAATTAAGTCCTTCTACAAAATCGGGTTTTGTTCCAACAATCTCAACTGTATCCCCAATGCTACTCCCCGATTTTAAAATTAAATCATATTGATTTTCACGCCAATTAAGCGCCCTTGCCCCCGCTCCATAATAATTTCCCACGTCTTCCCAAATCCATCCGCCGGGAATTACTTCTCCCTGCCACAAACTTTCATCAGCGTACACATGACCATTGATTTCGTTTATACCTTGCCGTGATATAGCCTTTTTAAATTCCGACAATACAGTCTCTTCAGTGGTTTGCTCATACCTCCAACTTCCTAACGTAGGATCGCCGCTGCCCTTAATAATAAGATC
>JBDTKB010000404.1:0-4944 GCA_039935555.1 Ginsengibacter sp.
ACACTTGCACCCAACACTTTTCTTATCCCGATCTCCTTAGTACGTTGCTCAGCGGTAAATGTTACAAGGCCGAATAAACCAAGGCAGGCAATAAAAATAGTAAGCGAAGCAAAAATGGCCAGCAGCACACCAGTTTTGTTTTCAGCTTCATAAGTTTGCTGAACTCTGTCATCAAGAAATGAATAGCTCATAGCGCCACCGGGAGATAAAGAAGCCCAGTCCTTTTTCATGGTTGCAAGCACGCCTCCAATGTCTTTGGTCTTTAACTTCACGATCATCGTGCCTGCTCCATTACCTAACAACATCACCAACGGCGAAATAAGTTCATGCATTGATTTAAAATGAAAATCCTTAACAACGCCAATTACGTGAAACCTTGTTTCTTTTCCTCCGTTATCTTTTGTTGAAATAATTTTATCGATCGCGTTTTTATCCCAGCCCAATGCTTTTGCCGCAGTTTCATTAAGTATGATTGCTGAAGAGTCTGTTGCAAACTCTTTTGAAAAGTTACGGCCATAGCTCATTTGCATGCCCAACGTAGCGAGGTAATTATAATCCACATCATACCGCAATGTCTTCACCATATCAGCATAATTATTTTGCTTGTAAACAAAAAAATTGTTGCCATAGGTTGATCCTGCAGGAACATACCCTGAAACACTCGCGTTTTCTACTCTTGTATCCTGTAAAATTTCGTTATAAAATACTTCCTGATTTTTGTCAAGCAGCCAGGTTTCCGGCAAGATGATCACCTGGTTTTTATCATAACCTAATTTTACTTTTTGAATAAAAGCAAGTTGCGTGTAAACTATAGTTGTGACTGCGATAAGAACGATAGAAATAAAGAATTGAAAAACCACCAGGCCACTTCGCAATCCCATCGTTCTTTTGCCCGTAGAAAATTTTCCTTTAAGAACCATCACCGGCTTAAAGGAGGAAAGGAAGAAAGCCGGATAGCTTCCGGCAAGAATACCCGTTATAATTACCAGCAGCAAAAGGAAAGGGATGGTCCATGCATTATCAACTAAATGTAACGACAGGTCTTTGCCTGAAAAATGATTGAAGAAAGGTAGAGCGGCACTTACTAAAACAATCGCCAGTAAAAGGCCAATCATTGTAAGTAATATCGATTCAATTAAAAACTGCCGCACCAGTTCCATTTTTAACGAGCCCAATACTTTGCGAATGCCCACTTCCCTGGCTCTTTTAGATGCACCCGCAGTTGATAGATTCATAAAATTAATGCACGCAATTAATAACATAAATAACGCTATAGCGCTGAAGATATATACATACCTGATATCGCCGCCGGGCTCTATGTCGTTGGTAAGGTCAGAATGCAAATGAATATCAGTAAGTGGCTGAAGATATAACCCGAGGTCATTTCCTTTTTGCCGCAGCTCAGTCATCGTCACGCCCATAGCATGCTCCAACTGTGGGCCTAAATATTTATTTACAAAGGCGGGTAATTTCGCCTGAAGCTTTTTATAATCAGCACCTTTATCCAATACCAAATAAGTATAAAATCCTGAAGTCATGAATGAATTGGATTTGGCATCTTCAACGTTTTGCATGGTGGCAAAAAAATCAAAATGGAAATGAGAATTGGGTGGCACTTTGTCAATAACGCCGGTAACCTTGAAATGAGTGGTTCCATCTTTAAAAGTCAACAGCTTTCCTAACGGTTCCGCCTGACCGAAATATTTTTTCGCCATTTTTTCAGTGATCACAATTGTGTTTGGTTGCAATAAAGCTGTTGCCGCATCTCCTTTTATTAAAGGCAGCGTGAATACCTGGAAGAAATTAGGATCAACAAAGGCAAAGGCATCTTCTTTAAAACTTTTATCGCCTGAAAGAATAATCTGCGATCCACCTTCCATCAAGCGCGTAGCTTGTTTTACTTCAGGATAATTGTTCAAAAACGTTTTCGCAACCGGCGGCATCACATTGGCTTCTTTCATCTTCTGTCCATCAATAGAGCCACGAAAAACAACACGCACCATTTGATCTGCCTTCTTATTAAAACGATCGTAGCTTAATTCATTTTGAACAAAAAGCATAATTATCAGGCAAGTGGCAATACCAATGGCGAGACCAAAAATATTAATTGCCGTAAACGCTTTGTTTCTCCAAAGATTTCTAAATGCTATTTTAAAATAATTTTTTATCACTTGTTTAATTATATTTTATAAAAAAGTTGTTTACATGTGATTATTCACTGCGCAGGCTTTTAACCGGATTTGCAATTGCTGCTTTTATGGCCTGGAAACTAACGGTAGCCAGCGCAACAATCATTGCAAGTATCGCTGACAATATAAAGACCCACCAATGAATATTTACGCGATAAGCAAAATCCTGCAGCCAATGCGACATAGCGTACCACGCAACAGGGAACGCAATAATAGAGGCGATAAGAACCAACTTTATAAAGTCTTTGGATAGCAGGCCAACGATTGAGCCAACCTTTGCACCCAACACTTTTCTCACACCAATTTCTTTTACTCTTTGCGTTATAGCAAAAGCAGACAATCCAAACAAGCCGAGGCAGGCGATAAAAATTGCTATGCATGCAAACACGGTAAAAATGGTGCCCTGGCGTTGTTCCGCTTCGTAGAGTTTGGTATATTTATCATCAATGAAAGAATATTGATAAGGAATTTCCGGCAGGTACTTTTTGTATATATTTTCCACTGAAGCTAAGGAGGAGGCAAGATTTGCGCCACTCAACTTAATTGACAGGCCATTAAAGGAAGATTGGGTGGGCGTTGTGGCAGGGTCAATTAAAATCATTGGAACGATTTTTTGCCGCAGCGATTCAAAATGAAAATCCTTTATCACTCCAATAACACGGCCGGTGGTTGATCCATATTTAAACGCTCTGCCGATGGCATCTTGCGGCGTTTTCCAGCCTATAGCTTTAACGGCGGATTCATTTAAAACGAAGTTGGAAGTATCGGTTGTGTAATTGCGTGAGAAATTTCTTCCGGCCACAATGGGTATGCTATAAGTCGGAATAAAATCGTAGTCGGTTGCTAAATTTTTTATAGTTGCAATTATTGGTGTCATAGAATCACCAACCATCGTAGATGCGCCCATATCATCTAAAAGTCTTCCCGTAGGAATCCTTGAAGATCGGGCAACATCTTTAACCCCCGGATTCTCCATCAATTCATGCCTGAATGTTTCATATTGGTTGTTGAGAGAATTATAATAAGGCACGTTAATGATATGTTCTTTATCGTAGCCAAGCGACGTTTCCTGCATGAAGCGCAACTGCTGAAAAACAATAATCGTTGTAATAATGAGCACGATAGAAATAGCAAACTGTGCCACCACAAGTATTTTTCTAAAAGAAATACTATTGCCTTTAACCTTAAATAATCCTTTTAATGTCTCCACCGGTCGAAATGAAGACATAAATAACGCCGGATATAATCCGGATAAAATGCCTATTACGAATGGTGCCAGGAATACAAGAAGCAACACCTGCCAGCGCATTAAAATTGAAAGAGAAAGATGCTGGTCTGAAATTGCATTAAGCCAGGGCAACGTAAAATACAAACAAACAAATGCAATAAGAATTGCAGCCCATGTAATTAATACCGACTCGCTGAGAAATTGAAATATTAATTCCCTTTTACGGGCGCCAACAACTTTGCGTATACCTATTTCTTTAGCACGCAATGCCGAACGCGCAGACGATAAATTCATATAATTGATACAGGCGATTAATAAAATAAATAGTGCTATAGCAGAAAAAATATACACCCTGCTAATATCGCCGTTGGCTTCTGCCTCATAATCGGTATGGGAATAAAGATGGATATCGGTTAGTTTTTGTAAACCCAGTTTATTGTATTTCGATGGTAAGTCGCCGCCATAATCTTTATGGTCCATGCGCCGGTCCAAAAATGCCGGAAACTGTGCGACCATATTCTTTGCATTATAATTTTTTGGAAGAACGATGTAAGTAAAGAACGAATTGTTGCCCCAGTTGGTCCGCAGATTTTCTGCACCATAAACTGCCGAATCTTTCAACGTGTTAAATGATATCAGGAAACCAGGATGCATGTGCGCATTTTCAGGGAAGCTTTTATAGATACCGGTAACTTTCGCATCAAATTGATTGTTGACTTTGACCACTTTGTTCATTGGATCTTCATTACCAAAATATTTTTTCGCGGTCTCCTCAGTCATCATTATTGAAAAAGGATCTTTCAATGCGGTCTTCGGATCTCCTTCAGTTACCTGGAGTGTAAAAACATTAAATAAATTTTCATCTGCAAAATATGCGTCTGGTTCATTAATAAGTTTGTCTTTGTATTTAAGCGGTGTGATGCCGTTGCCAAGAAGCCGGGTCATATTTTTTATCTCCGGAAAATCTGTAGGGAAATAATAACCAAAAGGTGGCGCAACGGTGCTTAGTGTGAGTGACACAACACCATTTTTGTCATTAAAGGTTCGCGTAACGCGGTATATATTCTCTGCGTTTTTATTAAACTTATCGTAACTCAACTCATTCAAAATATAGGTAGTGATTAGTAAACAGCAGGTAAGCCCAACCGTTAGTCCAAATAAATTTATAAATGAAATGAATTTATATTTTGCCAGGTTTCGCCACGCTATTTTAAAATAATTTTTTATCATAGAATATTAATTGTATTCTCTCAATATTAAACCGATCGATTTTTCTAATCTTTTAATTTATTTAATCTGCCTTTAAAATTTCTGTTGCTTTTGTGCGCAAAGCAAACCATACCCTTCCATAATCCAACTCGCCTTTCATTTTCCGCTTTCGCTGATTATCATCTCAAAAGCCAGGTTGCTACAAAATATTTAGCTTGATATTTTCAACCATCATACCAATGCCTTATAGCATTGATACAGAACGATTAAGTGGAGAAGTATTTGCCGCAGGTGTACGAATATGAACACTTTCGTTAG
>JBDTKB010000405.1:0-5365 GCA_039935555.1 Ginsengibacter sp.
GGCGAATTTAAAAATTTTGATAAAGGAGAAGACACAGATGTTTGGGCGCTGGAACATAATTACGTGAGCGTAGTGCCCGTTCAATTTGACCTCACCAATTACGAAATGAAAAAAGAGCTTGAAAAAAACTGGGACATCATATGATTTTTAAAAAAGATAATTTTATTTTTGGGCTTGCCCTGGGTTTCATCGCGCCCCTGATTGCTTTTATGCTTTACAAGTTGTATAAATTTAAAGGGCTTACCCTTACAGAAATGTTGCAGTGGATGAAATTGAATCCTAATTTAATTTCAGTTTCCATCAGCGTGTCGTTGCTGGCAAACGCAATATTATTTACCATTTACATTAATGGTCATCGCGATAAAACTGCCAAAGGGATTTTTGTTCTTACAATTATTTATGCCATCATCGCAATGGTATTTAAATATTATTAAATCGCTACAACTCATTTTCCATATTACGTCCCAGCCGATTCTTATGCGGGGGACTCGGCGTGTGTAAAGAAACAAGACCTGTGAATCGGCCGTGTCCTGCCTGGCTTCAGGGCTAGGAGTAGAGCCACGGCCTTTGATGGATAGCCATGGTTTTGTAAAAATATTCCTGATGGTCAGGGCTATTTGTTTTCTTAAAAGTTAAGGTTATTGTCGGTGCCCGGTTGTTCCGCATCTTTGCTAATAATCGCCTGCTATATGAAATGCAATTTTTGAATAAAAAATCATTTTTGACCCTAAATATAACATGGCTATTCGTCTATTTTTTTTTATTAATAAACGCCCAATGATTAAAGTTGTTTTTTCAATTTTGCTAATTTCCACCTCATTCTTCGCGATGGCACAACAATACTCTGTTAGTGGAACCATTAAAGATCAAAAAACCGGCGAAGTATTAATTGGCGCCAGCCTTATTTTCTTAGGGCAAAAAAACAACGGCGGCGTTAGTAACGATTATGGGTTTTTTTCGCTAACGGCACCCCATGGAAATTATACATTGGTGGCAAGTTTTTCAGGCTATGCAAATGATACATTGAAAATTGCACTTAAAAAGAACATGAGTATTGCACTTGAATTGTTGCCTGGCGGTTCAACGCTGCAAACTATTACCATCTCTTCCAGAAGCAATGATAATATCACACGAAGTTTGCCAGGCGTGCAATCATTATCTGTTGAAGAAATAAAGAATGTGCCGGTAATTTTTGGTGAAAGGGATGTACTTAAAACCATACAAATGCTTCCTGGCGTAAAGTCAGGCGGCGATGGACAGGCAGGCTTTTATGTTCGCGGCGGTAATGCAGACCAGAACCTTATATTACTGGATGGTGCTACCGTTTATAATGCGTCGCATTTACTTGGATTTTTTTCCACGTTTAATTCTGACGCAATCAAAGATATTACGTTGTATAAAGGCGACATGCCTGCGCAATATGGAGGAAGGCTCTCATCGTTGCTCGATATAAAAATGAATGATGGTAACAGCAAGGAATTAAAAGTAAATGGCGGCGTTGGATTAATCGCATCGAGACTTACGGTTGAAGGACCGATTGTAAAAGACAAAGGATCGTTTATGATAAGCGCCCGCCGCACCTACGCAGATTTATTTTTAAAACTTTCTAAAGACACGAATTTAAACCGAAGCATTTTGTATTTCTATGATGTTAATGCCAAAGCCAATTACGAGTTGGGTAAAAAAGATAAAATCTTTTTCTCCGCTTACCTTGGCAAAGATGATCTTGGCTTTCTAAACCTCTTTGGTATTATTTGGGGCAACACTACAGGCACGCTGCGCTACAATCATATTTTCAGCGATAAATTATTTTCAAACACTTCCCTTATTTACAGTGATTATAATTATAACATCAGTGTAACACAAACAGGTAATGCTGTCACCGATGTATCTAAAATAAAGGACTATTCATTGAAAGAAGATTTAAGTTACTATGCGGGGAACAACCATAAATTCAACATTGGCCTGGATCTTACGAAGCATGTATTTGCGCCCGGTGTTTTCAACACATCACAAAATTCCAGCTTTAACTCTTTAACGCTGGAGAACAAATATTCATTAGACCTTTCTGCTTACGTTGCTGATGAATGGAATGTTTCAGATAAACTGAAATTAAACTATGGACTTCGTTTATCTTCTTTTACTTTAATAGGACCGGGGACCTTTTACTCTTACGACAGCACCGGAAGCCCTGTTAATGGTAAAACCTATGCTTCCGGCCACGCCGTAAAAACCTACGCGAATCTACAGCCACGCTTTGCAGCAACCTATCAGCTAAATGACGTGAGTTCCATAAAGTTCTCTTATTCCCGTAACGTACAATATCTGCATTTACTTTCTAACTCAACAGGAAGCAATCCTACTGACCTTTGGATACCGAGCAGCAATAATGTAAAGCCGGAACTTTCAGACCAGGTTTCTACAGGATATTACCGCAATACAAATAATAATAAATATGAATTTTCCGGAGAGGTGTATTACAAATCCATGCAGCATCAAATTGATTATAAGAACGGCGCAATATTAGTTGCCAATCAAAATGTAGAATCGCAATTAGTATACGGCATCGGCCGCGCCTATGGCATAGAGTTATTTGCCAAAAAGAAATATGGTAAACTGACAGGATGGATCAGTTATACGTTATCCCGCACAGAAAGAAAATTTTCTGCTATTAATACCGACGCGTGGTTTCCTGCCAGGCAGGATGAAACACATAGTTTGTCTGTCGTCGCTATTTATAAATCCAATAAAAAATGGACCTATTCTGCTGACTTTGTCTACAACACAGGAAACGCAGTCACCTGGCCCTCCGGCAAGTATAACGTTAACGGCAGTACGATTTTTTATTATGCTCAAAGAAATGGGTACCGCATGCCTCCCTATAACCGGTTAGATGTGAGCGCCACACTACAGGGAAAGATAAGAGGCAAGTATAACCACAGCTGGACATTTTCCATTTATAATCTGTATGCAAGGGAAAATCCTTATTTTGTCCAGTTTCAAAATGACCCAAATGATCCGCAAAAAACACAGGCCGTTCAATATTCTCTATTCAGACTAATACCATCTGTTACATACAATTTTAATTTTTAACCTATGCAACACTTGAAAAAAATAATTTTTGCATTCTCATTATGTGCACTTTTTATAAGCTTTGGCTGTAAGAAAATAATTCATGTAAGCCTTAACAATGTTCCTCCGCAAATCGTAATTGTTGGCGCTATAACCGATCAGCCCGGCCCTTACACCGTCACGCTTTCAACAACAGTAAATTATACCGCGGAAAATAGTTTTCCCGCTGTATCAGGCGCATTTGTAACTATTACGGGTAATAGCTTAATCGATACGCTTACTGAAACATCACCCGGCAATTATACCACGCATTCATTGTTAGGCGCGCCTGGTAACAGTTATGAATTAAATGTAGTGGCAAACGGTAAAACGTATAACGCTATCTCTACGATGCCGCAACCTGTTCATTTGGATTCGGTTGGATATGAAACGGACGCCTTCTCCAAGAAAAGGATTAATGCAATTGCATATTTTCAGGATCCCGCAGGCATGCCTAATTATTACCAGTTTATAGAGTTTAATAACGGTGTGCAGTTTCAAAATAATCGCGGCGTTTCTGTTTTTAGTGATCGGCTTTCAGATGGTAAATATATAAGCCATACTCTTGATGACGACAGCACCGACATTAGCGTGGGCAACACCGTGACGATACAAATGAATTCTATAGACGTAAATGTTTACAACTATTTATACACGCAAAATCTTATCACGCGTCAAAACGATTTTCAATCCCCAACACCCAACAACCCAACAGGAAACATCAGTAACAAGGCTTTGGGATATTTTGCAGCTTACACTATACAAAAGAAATCAGTATTCATTCCCTAAAAAAAATCAACTCCGAAGATTTACCAAAGCGCTATGGCCGCATTATAAGCAAATTTTTTCGTGCGAAGAACAGGATAATATTTTAAGCAATAAAATTTGTGATTGTCCTGTCAAGATTTCCTATGTAAGGAAACAATACCTGGCACATCATTTTTTTGCTTAAATCAATATCCTGCATTTGCATAATGTCATCTACGGCAAAAATCCCCTGCATGCCTTTGTAATAAAATTTCGCAGAGCTATGGATGTACTTTTCCGTGCAACCCGCCAGACTCCCCACAGTAGTAGTATTGCTACCGCTTTAATTTAAATCGTCAATTCGAGTACCTTTAAAACTTTATAAGACCTTTTAAAAGAATGAAATATTACATCATTGCGGGTGAAGCTTCCGGGGATTTACATGGCAGCAATCTGATTAACGAAATTAAAAAGCTGGATCCAAAAGCCATCATTCGCGGATGGGGCGGTGATAAAATGGAAGCCGCAGGAGCCTTGCTGGCAAAGCATTACCGCGATCTCGCTTTTATGGGCTTCGCCGAAGTCGTGAAAAGCCTTCCTGCCATTCTTAAAAATTTTAAATACTGCAAACAAGATATCCAGGAATTTGAACCAGATGCGGTAATTCTCATTAACTATTCCGCATTCAATTTGCGTATGGCGAAATGGACGCATCAAAACAATTATAAAACGATTTTTTACATTTCACCGCAGGTATGGGCATGGAAGGCAAGCAGGATAAAATCAATAAAAAAGTATGTCGATAAAATGGTTGTTATTCTTCCATTTGAAAAACAATTTTTTAAGAAATGGAATTACGAGGTGGATTATGTTGGACATCCATTAGCTGATGTTATCGAAAAATTTAAAGAAGAACATTCATCTTTAAAGCGGGAATTAAAAATCATAGCATTGTTACCCGGCAGCAGGCGGCAGGAAATAAAAACGCAATTGCCTATAATGCTGGAAGCTTCAAAACACTTTCCTGAATATAATTTTATAGTTGCAAAAGCACCGGCTATCGAAGATGAATTTTACGCGCCTTTTCTTGTAGAATATGCCAATGTAAATACCATCGCCAACGACACTTATTCCTTGTTGATGCAAGCCAGTGCGGCACTCGTAACTTCGGGTACGGCTACGTTAGAGACCGCATTGTTTGGTGTGCCGGAAATAGTTTGTTATAAAGCAAGCTCCATTTCTTATGCTATAGCAAAAAGGCTTGTGAAGCTGAAATACATCTGCCTTGTAAATTTGATCATGGATAAAGAAGTGGTGAAAGAACTCATACAAAATGAGTTGACTCCGGAAAATATATCGAAAGAATTAAAGGATATTTTATTCAATAAAATTAAAAGAGAAAGTATTGAGAAGGATTATGAAGCCCTGAGAAATTTATTATCTGAAGGAGGAAATGCCTCTGCAAACGCAGCCAAAATCATTAACGATTTGCTACAATAAATTCATG
>JBDTKB010000406.1:0-5944 GCA_039935555.1 Ginsengibacter sp.
AAATATTTAGATGCAGACGGCGTAAGATATTACACTAAAGCGGCACAGGGAAATGGCGGACAAAAAATTTATGTATTGAAAGAGCAGAACATGGTGGTTGTTATAACCGGCGGAAATTATAACAGCCAATCACCTTCTGATGAATTAATGAAAAAATATATTCTTCCTGCATTCAACAAGAAAAAATAGTGCTTTGACTTTTCCTGAACCGTGTCTCAACCCCGAGCCATCAGCGTGGCTGGAAGCGGCGGCCGGTTTTTAGTTTATTAAATCTTACCATTTTTCCTTTGAAGCAAGAATTGTTTTAATCAAATTGCAATTTCTTAAAGGTGCAAGCGTACGTTAATGACCTTTCTATTTATCGAGTTGTAACAAGAGTTGCACATTCACTCATAACATTTAATTCCTGTGAAGATGAAGCTACGTCAGCTTATTATTTGAAAAGGACTTTTTTTTAAAAATGAAATTGATGGACATCCAATTTATCGTTATCAGCAAATTTATATTTCGTTCTCATTCGTAAATTTAAGAAATGGCTTTATAAGAGGTCAGCATTATTTAGAGGCACAGATACGCCAACGCCCCTTTTTCCTTGCTGGATATCTGCGCCAGTGCAGGGGACGAGAGAGGTAAAGGAACGGAGTTTGTTATTCAGTTACCCGTTGTTTGAATCACGGATTAATAGGATTAAAGGATTGCATGGATTATGACCAACGAATTAAAATATAAGAACAGAAAAAGATTATGAAAAAATCTGTGACATCCATAAATCCATTTAAATCCGTGATTCAGACAAGCTACGATATTATTAAGGCGCATGGTGGTGATATAAAAGTGGAAACGAGAGAGGGTAAAGGCTCAGAATTCATTATTTCTTTACCAGCCTGATGAAAACCACGCAAATTTCAAAAAGAACTTGATTCCTTTTCTTATCTTTCTGTTACAAATATTCGCAAATGTCTCATCCATGCATTTTTGCTGCATTACAAAAAATGGAATGTAAAAAATTTCCAGGATACAAATTCACCGACAGGTGGTTCTACACCTGCAACTCCGGTTACACCCTCAAAACATTTTTTTATACCAGATTAAACGAGAGTGTGTAATGTTTATAATGCATTCAACAAGAGCTGGGAAATACCTAATTCTATATCTTATTGCGTTTGGTTTAGGCTGGCCGTTCATTTCATTTGCGCAAGCCGGTTACAGAGATAGTTTGATGAAAGTGTTCAAATCTGCAGATGTAATAAAGAAGACAGATATTACCAATGCCTTAAGTAAACAATACTGGACCCTAAATTATGATTCGTCAGTTTTTTTTGCAAAGAAAGCACTTGGCATTTCAAGAGAACAGCGATATGTAGCGGGCGAAGCTGAAGCCTACCGCAATATTGGGGTAACCTCCGTTTATAAATTCGGTAATGTATCCCAGGCAAAACCTTTCCTTGACAGTGCCCTCAATCTCTTCAAGGCTTCGGGTGATAAAAAAGGAATGGCAGATACGTATAATAACCTCGGTTTTATGTGGATGCATTCAAATAACTATGCTTATTCATTAACCTTTTATGATTCATCACTTGCGTTGTTTCGCGAAATTGGATTTAAAAAAGGGGAAGCTGCTGTACTAAATTATATGGGTATTGCTTACCAGGAAATGGGAGATTTTCAAAAGGCTATTGACTATACTTTAAAAGGAGTTGAGGTAAGAAAAACTACCGATGACTATGGTGGAACCGTCTTTTCTCTTATCAATACAGGTAATATGTTTCTTAATGGAGGACAGTCCGACCTCGCCATGAAGTATTATAAAGAGAGTATAGCATATGCACAGCAACATCACATGGAGGCTTTTCCCTACTCGCTCGACCAGGTTGGCAATACTTTCATGCATTTAAAACAATATGATTCAGCCAAAATTTATCTTTTCGGTACTGGGAGTAATAGCTCATTGCTTAAAGGTCAATTTTTCTATGAAACAGGAATTATGGATAGTGCGGCAAAGCAATTTGAAACTACCCTTATCGCCTCACAGCGTTCGGGAGACTATAGGCAAATAGCGGCCTCATTGAATTGGATGAGTAAAATATATCTACAAAAAAACCAACCTGCATTGGCTATGCAATATGCAACAAAAGCCTTTGTAATTGCCGATTCTGCTCAAATTAAAGTGCTTAAATCTGAGGTTGCTGCAACGCTTTCTCAACTTTATGAAAATTCAGGAAACTATAAATCGTCACTATATTATTTTAAACTTGCGCATTCAATACTCGACTCAGTTGCTAACGGAAATTACCAAAATAAGCTAGCTTATTTCGAATCGAAAACCGAGATTGAAAAGGGCCAAAACGACATAAAAATTTTATCAGCACAAAAAGCGCTGCAACAGCAAAAATTAAAACAGGAAAAACTTTATAAAAATTCTATTCTTATAGCTGCACTTATTATAATTCTTGCTGCTTTTTTTATTATAAGAAATATTAATGGCAAAAAGAAAAGAATTCAATTGCAAAAGGACCAGATTGCTTTTCAGAAAAAACAAGTGGAAGCATCATTCGAGGAGCTTAAATCCACGCAGGCACAGCTTATTCAACGGGAAAAGATGGCATCACTGGGTGAACTTACTGCAGGCATAGCACATGAGATTCAAAACCCTTTAAATTTCGTGAACAATTTTTCTGATGTAAACAAAGAACTGCTCGAAGAATTAAAAGAAGAAGCTGATAAGGGTAACATTGAAGAAGTAAAAGAAATTGCCAATAATGTCATAGGTAATGAAGAAAAAATAAATCATCATGGCAAGCGTGCCGATGCCATTGTAAAGGGCATGTTACAACATTCAAGAAAGAGCGAAGGCGTAAAGGAACCAACGGATATCAATGCTTTATGCGATGAGTATTTGAGATTAAGTTATCACGTTCTGCGGGCAAAAGACAAATCTTTTAATGCAGATTTTAAAACAGATTTTGATAACTCCATTGGAAAAATCAATATTGTTTCGCAGGATATTGGAAGGGTATTACTCAACCTCATCAACAACGCTTTTTACGCGGTGAATGAAAGGCAAAAAATAATGAAAGAAAACTATCAGCCAACCATTTTCTTAAGTACAAAAAGGAGTGATGATAAGGTAGTACTAACGGTAAAGGACAACGGTAATGGTATTCCACAAAACATAATTGATAAAATTTTCCAGCCATTCTTTACCACCAAACCAACAGGGCAGGGAACAGGATTGGGATTGAGTTTGAGTTATGATATTGTAAAAGCACATGGTGGCGAAATAAAAGTGGAAACGAGAGAGAGTAAAGGAACGGAGTTTATTATTCAATTACCCGTTGTTTGAATCCCGGATTAATAGGATTAAAGGATTGAATGGATTTGAAATTCTTCCCCGCCGTGTTTCAAGTTGGGGCCAAAAGTATGGCTGAACAACGGCCTCTTATTTTAGGGACTGAGTTGTTTTTCAACCTCATGGCGGTAACTCCTGCTAATAGGCAATTCATATTTGCCAATTTGTACAAATTCATGATTGAAAGAATCAACTTTTTCTTTGGATATTATAAATGACCGATGAATGAGTATGAATGATGCGAAAGATCATCTTCAAGGAGGGGTATAGGATATTTTGTTACAATAGTTTTATCCTTAGTAACCACTTTTATATAATTTTTCAGACTTTCAATAAATAAGATGTCAGCATAATTTAATTTAATATTTCTCCTATCGGCACGCAGGTAAAGAAAACCTGTTTCATTTTCTTTAACCTGATTACTGCCAAATACGCCATTATCAACTTCTGAAACATTGAGTTGCATTATGTCTTGTTCTAAAATAGGTTTACAAATAATAGAAAATCTAATTTTTATTAAGTCTTATCATTTTTTCCTTGAAGCAAGAATTGTTTTAATCAAATTGCAATTTCTTAAAAGCGCGAGTGGGCGTTAACGAACTTCCAACTTATAGAGTCATAACAAGAGTTGCACATTCACTCATAACATTTAATTCCTGTGAAGATGAAACCATGTCAGCTTATTATTTGAAAAGGACTTTTTTTTAAAATTAAATTGATTGATGCCTAATTTATCAATTGCTAAATCCATCTTTGGCGCGAGGTTATCCCCGCCGGCGGTTCTGCCAATAGCATAATAAACCTCTTGAAATAAAAGATCAGGAAATGTTTGATGAGACTCTGGCATACATTCATACGAATCTTGTTGAGGCTGGTTTTGTTACAAGACCTGAGGATTGGAGTATAGCAGCGCCCTAGGATTTTTGCATGATGAAAGGATTGATTTATTTAGGTTATAGTTAGTATATTAGACCTTGCAAAGAGTGGACACAAGTGGTCCGCTTGCCGAAGTGAGCGAATCAAGAATAGGCAAAAAATTAATTTTCATGGATAACATTAAAACACTTGCAGCATTAAAAACCGAATTGGTAAAAAATGTTGATCTTCAAAATCAATTTAAAGCTGATCCGGTAAAAGCTATTCAACAAATTTCAACCTCGCCTTCTCCACTGCCAGATAACTGGATTTACAGGATTGTTGTAGGATCCCTGGGACTAGCTGTCATATTAATTACAGCAGCAGTGGTAATCCTCACTTTCAACAAGGACTCAACGGACAAAAATGTACCTACAATTCTTACCGCAATCGCATCCGGCGCAATCGGTGCCCTTGCTGGGTTGCTTGCTCCATCTCCAGGTGCGAAAGCGGCAGAGTAGAATTATATCTAATTGTATTTTATAAACAGTTTTAGTGTTTGAAGTAAAACAAATAAATTATGCGATTCTCAAATTTATGTTTGTGCCTTATATTGATCGTAGCAAGTACATCAATAAATGCACAGCGAATTACAAAAGGAAATAAACCCACTGAATATATTGACATTTACAGGGATAGTACAATCAATTTTTATTTCTGGAAATTGAAACACAATTATCCTTATATAGTAAGGGTGCACAATGTGAACCGGCTGGTGTACACCGGTACAAAGGTAGAACAAGCTGGCACCGATCTTTTTACACAAGTGCCTACAGCGTTTACTGGCGTTGTTATTCCTGCCTTCTCTACGGCAGCACCTTCTCGAAATACAGGTGGCGGAGGTACTCCACGTTCTCATGAGTTTAATGCGTGGGTAACATCTAACTGGAAACCTTGCCACTGCACGATTCCTGATTCGCTTATATCACAAAACGACTCGTTAAAAGAGATTTACGCAAGGCTGAACGACTCAGTAACCCAAATTAATAATTTTGCTGCCTCAATGAAAAGCATCCCGGTAATCCAGGACAGCGTGACGGCGTTAAAAGAAGATATCACCTCGCCGTGGGACACTCCTGGCGTCAATAGCATATTGCAAAGAAAAAAAACCACCTTACTAAGTTTTCAAACTGCCATACATGATAGCGGCCAAACTTCCCTGGTTAAGGGGTATAAAAACATAATCGTCAATACTGATTCCTTGTCAAAGTCTATTGCAAGATCTGTGGACAGCGTTTCTAATGTATTGCATAAATACCTTTCCGATTCGCTTTGTCACGACACTGCTCAATGGGTAAGAAAATTGGATTGCCTGAAGTGCAACGATAAAAATTATTATATATATCTTGATAGCTTAAATATTATCCGGGAATGCGTAGCTATATATGCGAAAAAACTTGAAAGCATGAAGGCCGTATCAGCCATGGCAGATAAATTGGTTACCGAAATGAGGTCGGATGATGTTGCGAAAAAAATAACAACCGTGCAAAAGGACTATGATTTAATTACCGAAGAAAACTACAACTATACCGCGGATGCGTTCATTGCCGATTATGATGTTCATAATGTAACAGTAAGCATTATTTCCCCTAACCCGGTTGGACAGAACCAGCCGCAAAGCAGGATTATTCACCTAAAAGGTATTACTACTGGCGGCATTAAAGTTGATTTCAGCACCGG
>JBDTKB010000407.1:0-3468 GCA_039935555.1 Ginsengibacter sp.
GTTTTAAAAATATTTGCTGCAAGGCTTCGTAAAGTCTCTGCGTTGGTAAACCAGTCTCCTGAAGAAAGATTCCAGGGTGATGCACGCATTTCAAGAGCGTGCAAACCAGCGTCCCGAACGGATTTCAGCATTGGCGACATATAAGAACAATTAAGATAAGTCACACCTTCTTCCAGAATAAAAAGATCTTTTTGAGCATTTATTTTTTCAATCATGTTATAAAATTAAGTATCAAAGTCGTGAGCCAATTTAAATTTGAAAAGCATTTTAAAAGATACTAACGGTTATACTTACTCTGAAGTTAGTAAAACGATTTCAAAATAAAATAAAAGTTGTCGACACATATCATTCAGCTTTTATAATTGAAAAATGGATGAAAAATTTAAAAGCATTTTATTTTATACTATATCCTAATTTTGAATCTAAATAAATAAACTTAAATTTTCAATAAAATATTTTCATTATGAGATATATTTTGATGGTTATTCTTTGCATTTCATGTGCAGTGTCTTTTGCGCAACAAGAAATAAAAGTCGATGATGCCAAAAGGCATGTTGGAGAAAATGTGAAAATTTGTACCAAAATTTATGGTGGTAAATCCTTTGAAAAAGATACCCTTACTCTGTTGAATGCAGGAGGATATTATCCCGATGCGCCCTTAACAATTGTTATACATGGGGAAGCGCGGAAAGCGTTTGATAAAAAGCCGGAAGAATACTATAAAGGTGTTGAAGTATGTATTACCGGAACGGTAGAATTATTCAAGGAGAAACCTCAAATAGTAGTTTCCAATAAAGATCAAATTGTGGAGCAATTGAAAGATCACATTAATAAAGAACCGAATTAAATTCAACGAATTTTAGCAGGTTATTTTATAACATTTACCCTGATAATGAAAGAGACTTTTTTTATAAATTCTTTTCAAAAAGTGCTCATTTATTGTTTCATCAATTGAATCTTAACCCGGTTCTTTTGTTTGGACATATTTTTTAAACGCAGGCGTTTGCTGCATTAGACCATTCTTTCTGAACATTAAACCCGGCAACAGTTTTAAAGGTCCATGCACAGATATCACCTATTTCGCCATGCACATGATCGTACCAGCCAGCACCAGGAACTGGATCTGTAATTGCTTCACACAATTCATGAGAACTTGTGCCCGTAATAGCATTTACTGTGCTTAATCCGCCAAGGCATCCGGCACAGCCTGGAAATGGCATAACAGCATAATAATTTTTGCCACTCATATGATTATGATAACCGCAAAAAGCAGTACAGGATGCTCCTCCACCCATGTGAACGCTTACCCCTCTATCAGTATAAAGAAAGTATAAAGTATTTTTATCCCATGGAGGAATGGTGCCTGCAATTATCCATTTTTTTATTTGAGATTGAATAGCAGAATCAGTAACAACACTTACTGGCGCATTAGCGGTGATTACTTTACTACCGATGATTGAGCCATGCATTATGCTATAACCAGGTACATTATATTCAGCAAGCTGGTTAATAAGCGGGCTGACCAATATGACTTTAAAAAAAGCATTGATTTGGGTTCTTAAGCTAATAAAAGCTGGTGTTACGCTCCAGTTTTTGCCCCAAAATATCGTGTAAACTTTAACCGTGGAGATCAATGGGCCATGATTGTAAACCAGATGCGGTGGCGCAGGGGCTTTTACCAAATCAGCTCCAAACAGTTCGGTATCTTCTTTAGTTACCCCCAATTCTGCCATGCTTACAGTTGTTTTTGCGGGATGCAATGGCGCGATGCGGATTTGTTCAGGGCCGGATTCCACTTTTGAATAAGACACTTTTTTTGGAGATGTTGCTTTGGGTTTTGTTTTTGTTACCATTGTTTAAATTTTGTTGGCCAATCAATCGTTTAACCTTTCGGCCATAGTTATGAAAATTGTTTAATTGCTATGTTAGTAATTACCGGTGCATAGTTGAGGAAATGTTGGTGCGAAAACAAATCTTTTTAAAGAAGAACTTTGTTTTTTAATAAATGAATGAGAGACGCAATGTAATTGCAATTTTTTTTATCTTGTTGGATTTCTAATTCTAACAAAACACGTTAGGAAAAAAAGCAAATCCCGGAGAGGAAAGACTTGAGGGGCTTTAAAAAAATATTGAATATACCAAACTAATAAATTGTTTGCAGATTCCAAAGATTATAGGTCAATATTTTTGCAATTTAACAGGTCTTTTTTATGTTTATTCCCGGCAGGAATAAAACGGCAAAATATCTTTATTTTCTTTAATATTTTTTCACACCTTTAATTTATTATAACCTCAATTTTCAAGAAGCACTGTCAGTAATCAACGGTTCTTTTTGGGCAGTATATTTCTTTACTTCCGGCGCCACCTTCGTTCCGAACAATTCAATTGCATGCAAAATTTTATCGTGGGGCATCGCTCCAAGGCTCATTTGTGCAAGAAAACGGGTATGTCCGAAAAGCTCAAACTCATAAAGTATTTTATCGATTACTTCCTGCGGGCTGCCAACAAGTAACGCTCCTTGTTTTGTGGTTGAAGCATCAAATTGTTGCCTTGTCAATCCCTGCCAACCACGTTCTCTTCCTATATGATTCATTACCTCAGCATAAGGCGGAAAAAATTCATCCCTGGCTTTTTGAGATGTATCGTCCACATACACATGAGAATTGATTCCAAGTTGTAGCGTATTCAGATTATGGCCGGCTTTGGCGTAAGCACGACTATAAAGATCAGCAAAAGGCACAAACCTTGCAGGGCTTCCACCAATAATTGCAAGCGCCATTGGTAAACCAAATTCCGCTGCCCGAATTACTGATTCGGGCGTGCCGCCGACGCCTACCCAAATAGGCAATTTAGATTGTAACGGTCTAGGGTAAACGCCAAGATTTTCAATACTTTGTGTAAAGGTGCCTTTCCAGGTTATCTTTTCACTTTCATTAAGTTGCACAAGCATGGCTAACTTTTCAGAAAACAATTTATCGTAGTTATCAAGGTCATACCCAAATAAAGGAAAAGACTCAATAAACGAACCGCGGCCAGCCATAATCTCCGCTCTGCCTCCGGATAACAAGTCTACAGTTGCGAATTGTTGAAACACGCGTACCGGATCTTCTGAACTTAGTACTGTAACAGCGCTGGACAATTTTATAGTTTTTGTTTTTACAGCGGCGGCACCTAGTACAACAGTTGGTGCCGATACTAAATATTCAGGGCGATGGTGTTCACCCAACCCAAAAACATCAAGGCCTACCTGGTCCGCCAATTCGATCTCTTCCATAAGATTTATCATTCGCTGAACAGGGCTAATTGTTTTTTTACTTAGCGGGTGAATTGCTATATCTGCAAAAGTATAAAGGCCTAATTCCATTTGATTCAGATTAAAATGTTATGTCGGCAAAGTTGCATTAAAACTATGCGATTTTGTAATATTAATTTATAGCCCAAAAAGGAAAAGCTGGTAGCCTTTTACTA
>JBDTKB010000408.1:0-3712 GCA_039935555.1 Ginsengibacter sp.
GATCTTTTTGTGAGCGATCTTGTTTTTAAGGAGTAAATAAAATAGGGCAAACGCGATACCCGCAATAATAAAATACCGCGTTCCTATTTTCTCCACATAAAAAAAATAATTTGACCAATGCATAAAAAACTCTTTTTAATTAATGCGCTTCCAGCCAATTTTCACCTACACCAATTTCTGCGTCTGCGGGTACTCCGTTAGGAAGCAACAATGCATTTTGCATGCATTCAATAATGAGTGGTTTTATTATGTCTACTTCACTTTTATGGGCGTCAAATACTAACTCATCATGCACCTGCAAAATCATCTTCGATTTAAATTTGCGTTGCTTAAATTCATTGTGAATTTTTATCATGGCCAATTTAATCATATCTGCAGCAGTTCCCTGTATAGGTGAATTAATTGCATTTCGTTCCGCATATCCACGCACGGTCCAGTTTGAGGAATTGATATCTTTCAACCATCTTTTGCGGCCCATTAGCGTTTCTACATAACCGTTAGTTCTACAAAAATCAATGGTTTCATCCATATATTTTTGAATGTTGGCAAATTGCTTTTTATAATTGTCAATAATTTCTTTCGCTTCGGTCCTGGAAATTCCAAGATTTTCTGCAAGCCCAAATGCGCCCTGCCCGTAGATTATTCCGAAGTTTACACTTTTTGCTTTGTAGCGCATCTCCTTCGTTACATCATCTTCTTCCACGTTAAATACTTTTGCCGCAGTTGCTGTATGAATATCTTTGTTTTGTTTAAAAGCATCGCACATCGCCGGGTCGCCGCTAATGCCTGCAACAATGCGCAATTCTATTTGCGAATAATCTGCGGAAATAATTAAATGATCACTGTCCCTCGGTATAAAAGCCTTACGAATTTCACGGCCTCTCTCTGTTCTAATTGGGATATTTTGAAGGTTAGGATTATTGCTGCTGAGCCTACCTGTTACCGCAATCGCTTGCCCGTAGCAGGTATGCACGCGTTGCGTTCTTTTATTTACTATTTGCGGAAGCGCATCAACATATGTTGACTTCAATTTTGTAAGCTCCCTGAAATTCAAAATATTTTCAACGATAGGGTTTTCTTTGGCCAGCTTTAAAAGAACATCTTCACCTGTTGCATGTTGGCCACCTTTTGTTTTTTTCGTTTTAATACCGATCTGCATTTTTTCAAATAATACTTCGCCTAATTGTTTTGGGGAAGCCAGGTTAAATTTTATTCCGGCCTGTTCGTAAACACTTTGCTCACATTTCAATGCTTCTATTTCCAACTCTTTTGAATAGACATTGAGAAAATTCATGTCCACCTTAACTCCTTCAAATTCCATGTCAGCCAACACTTTTACCAAAGGAGATTCAACTTCATTGAATACTTTTTCGACCTGCTTTTCAATTAAATATGGAGAAAAAATGTGTTTCAACTGGCGGGTGATATCTGCGTCTTCCACAGCATATTCCTTTACCTTTTCTATATCCACATCGCGCATGGTTATTTGCCCTTTTCCTTTTTTACCAATAAGTTCTGTAATAGATACAGGAAGATATCCAAGATATTGAGCACTTAGTAAATCCATGTTTCGCCTGCCTTCACTTTCAATAACATAATGTGCGAGCATGGTGTCAAACAATTTTCCTTTCAGCTCAAAGCCATACCACTTAAGTACCAATAAATCGTATTTAATATTTTGCCCGACCCACGTAACCGCCTCATCTTCAAAAATATTTTTAAAATGATTTAAGATATGAACAACGCCTTCTTCATCGTTGGGACAAGGCACATAATAGCCTTCTGCACCAGCAAAGGAAAAGCTTAAGCCTACCAGTTCCGCCTCATTGGCGTCAATGTGGTTGGTTTCAGTATCAAAAGAAATTTCCTTTTGTGTAGATAGCTTTTTTACTAATTCGAGAATGGCTTCTTCACCTTCAACTAAATAATATTTGTGTGGTGTATTGTTGATATTTTTTTCTGCTAAAAGGCCAGGTTTCTCTTCCTCTTTTTGTTCTTCTTCCGGCTTCGGAATGGGAACTTCCATAGCATTACCGAAGAGGTCTGTTTGTATCACCTGTTTTTCAATTACAAAAACATTGTATTCATCGCCCAAAATTCTTTTACCTAAAGATTTAAATTCAAGCTCAGCAAAAATATCTTTCAGCGCTTCAGTATCGTAAGCTTTTATTCTAAAATCTTCGTCATGAAACTGGCAAGGAACTTCTGTGATAATGGTTGCGAGTTTTTTACTCATAACGGCCATTTCTCTTCCAGCCCTGATTTTTTCGCCCAAGGAACCTTTGATATTATCTGCATCAGCCAGTACGTTTTCCAGCGTTTCATATTGCGCCAGTAATTTTGAAGCGGTCTTCTCTCCAATGCCGGCAATGCCGGGAATATTATCGGCCGCGTCCCCCATCAAGCCAAGTATGTCAATTACCTGGCTTACATTCTTAATTCCCCATTTATCGCACACTTCTTTTTTGCCCATTATTTCTACTTTGCCACCCTGGTAGCCAGGCTTGTAGATTTTTATTTTATCAGAGACTAACTGGCCAAAATCTTTATCAGGTGTTACCATAAAAACTTCATAACCTTCTTTTTCCGCCTGCTGCGCAAGCGCGCCAATAATGTCATCAGCTTCAAAGCCATCACATTCAACAACAGGTAAATTAAAGCCTTCAATTATTTTTTTTATATCAGGAATCGAAGCCAGTAAATCTTCCGGGGCCTCCTGCCTTTGAGCCTTGTACGCAGCAAAATCAATGTGCCTTTCAGTGGGAGCGTGGGTATCAAAAGCCACCGCGAGATGCGTAGGTTTTTCTTTACTTATAAGATCAAATAAAGTGTTGGTAAACCCAAATTGGGCGTTGGTGTTTTTTCCCTTTGTAGTAATTATCGGGCTTCGGATCAACGCATAATACGCGCGATATATAAGCGCCATCGCATCCAGTAAAAAAAGTTTTTTCTCCATATGGCAAATGTAAAACAAAGCGCGTGTGCTGCAAAGGCGTAGAAGCGAGGGTAGCCTATTATAATTATGTCATAATTCAGTGTAGAAAATCATTAACAGGAGAAATACAGCTACATTCAAAATCTTGACTGAATATAATAGGGAAGCATATCTCTCCACGTCGGCCAGTCATGTTTCATATCGCTTCCCCAAATGTCGAGTTCATAATTTATTCCTTTGTTGTACAATACACCGGCAAATGCCCTCGCCGCTTCAGGATCTTCAAAGTCGCCGCTTCCCGACAATATATGTATGTGATTACTTTTTCTAATGTTGTTCAAATACCAATCGTCTGTCAGCGCAGGCATATAGTTCATGGGAGAATTATAATACACCTGGTCATCATTAAATCCTTTCGTGTATTCATGCAGGTCGTACACGCCGCTCATGGCGATAACTCCATTGATAATATCCGGCCGCTTTAAAAAAAGATTCATACTGTGCAATGCCCCAAAGCTGGCGCCACACGTAATTATAGGCGTATCGCCGGAAGTGGCAATTTTTATAAAAGGAATTACTTCATTAAAAACATATTGGTTAAACTGGTTTTGCCTGATGGCTTTATGCTCGCCCTGCATGTTGTTGTTCATCCAGCTTTCATTATTAATACTGTTAATAGAAAACACTTTTACCTGGCCCGAATTTATGTGGGGAGCAAGACTGTCGATCATTTGAAAACGCTCATATTCCAGGTAATCAGCCGCGGCGGTAGGAATA
>JBDTKB010000409.1:0-6783 GCA_039935555.1 Ginsengibacter sp.
GGCATAGTTTTCAAAAACTCATCAAGCTTATTGTAGCCTGCGGCCATTTTAATAAACTTTTTAAAGTGATCAAAACTTAAAGACATTAATAACGAATCGCCATGCGGAACCGGTCCCATTTTTTGCATCATGCGATCGAAAGCATATTTATAACTCGACGTGTAAATATCGTTTTCACTTAACACCATCATGTAATAAAGGTCTTGGGCATTTAATGGCTCAATCGCGCGAAAGCGTATGGCGGGGTTAGGATTTTCGTGCAGATTATTAATTGGATTTACAAAATGTTGTATCGCCTTTCTTTGCAGCATATCCAACAGTCCATCAGAACCAAGCATAGCAACAGGTGTATCGCCGGAAACAAATCTTGGATAATAACTCATTTCAGTTTTAACGAGTAATTTATAATACCCAACGCTGTCGTAAGTCTTATCCGACGTGCCGGCAAATTTTGAAATCGTTTCAATAGTTTGCTTGCCATTGATAAGGTCATCTAAAAAAGGAAAATAAAACAGTGCGCGCATTTGCAATTTACTCAAGTCGACCACCGTCATAATCCGCTTATCTGTATTTCTTCTTATAAGTTTTCCTTGTGGGCTCTTTACAGATTGAGCATAAGAATATACCTGGCTGGGATTATTAATAAAGGCTGCAATTACCAGCGAATCGGCAAAAGGCTCGTCTACGTAAGGCACTATCTTAGCCAGTATTTGATCAGGATATAATTTGCAGAACTTGAGGAATAATATTTTTTGACTTTCTTTATAGCCAGGATTATCGTCAAATATTTCAGCATTAATTAATCCCACTTCGTAAGGCACTTTATCTATCAGCGGAGTCATACTTTCTCCTTTCATGTTGGCCGCCATTATTTCAGCAAAATTATCAACGAGCATCGGGGCGAGGGCAGGTGAAAATTTGTGTGAGCGCCAGCCGTTCGTAAAATCTCTTACGAGATATTCCAGGAAGCGCAAGTAACGAATTTTATCATTGTTTGTAGCCAGTTGTTCATTTATTTCAATATCGTTTCTCAGCACATTTACTTTTCTGAAAATGGCATCTGATACTTGTAAATTTATTTCGGGATTGGTAGAAACTTTTATTAAGCCATCCACACGGCCATCCGCCTTATCAGCTCTCTTTTGTTCAGCTATAATTTTTTCATGAAAAACCTGCCTGCTTAAGGGAATCGTGGTGGTATCTCCGTTAGCGAGAGAAAAAATTGGAATTAAAGCTGCGGTAATAAAAAGGTAAAAAATACGCCTCATAAATATTTATATCGTGGTAGAAGCAAAAATACAACCAATGGTTCCAAATTTACCGAATTGCCTGCCGTATAACAGATTATATCGTTCTGAAATGCTGCATTTAGAAGGGATTAACCTTTTTTTAGGAAGTTATCGCTTGAAAGGCAATTTATTTTATAATAAAATTTTTGATATGATGATTTTTTGTTTTCGAATTTCCGTGAAAACGCTTGCCTCTAAACGAACGCCAATATTAAAAAATTGTAAACAACTCCTTCCGCAGATTTTTTTGATATAGGTTTGCTACTTATGGTACAAGACCAGAAGCCAAGAACAATATTAATAGCAGATGACGAACCTGACATCCTTGAAATTGTAAGTTTCAACCTGCAGGCGCAAGGTTACCAGGTGATCACCGCGAAAAATGGTATTGAGGCAATTGAAGTGGCCAAAATTCATAACCCAGATCTTATTATTCTTGATGTAATGATGCCCGGCAAAACCGGCTTTGAAGTGTGCGAAATTTTGCGAAAGTTACCCGCGTTTGAAAATACGATCATCATTTTTTTAACTGCGTTGAATGATGACAGCACCGAAATTAAAGGGCTTGAAACAGGCGGTGATGACTATATTACAAAGCCCATAAGTCCGAAAGTATTGCTGACCCGCGTTAACGCGCTCTTTAGGAGAATTGTAAAAGATACGGGCAGCGTTCTCCAGATTGGGGATCTCATTATTGACCGCGAAAAATATATTGTTACCTCCAACAACGAAGAAATTATTTTAGCAAGAAAAGAGTTTGAACTGCTTGCTTTGCTCACTTCAAAACCTTCCAAAGTTTTTCTAAGAAATGAGATTTTACAAAAAGTCTGGGGTTCGGAAGTAATAGTCGGCGACCGTACTATTGATGTGCACGTTAGAAAAATAAGGCAAAAACTAGGCGACGATTGTATTACAACTGTTAAGGGTGTTGGATACAAATTTCAGATGTAATAATAAAACGCCGAAATACTAAATGAGGCTTGCAGGCGTTGTTATATGGGCTTTATACCTTTAGCTCAAATTTAATTTTCACATTTATTTTATAGTTTAAAAGGTAAATTTGACTCGAAAATTTAATTTAAAACTCTATGAAAAAAATCAGTGCCTCATTCATTTTTTTGTTTGCTTCTATCTCATTATTTGCGCAGAAAGATTCTTCCACTAACCTTAACGGAATGTTTAAAAAAGCCAACTCTATATTTGGCAAAAAATCAACTTCCAAATCGTCTGCTTCAGGTTTATCCAGCAGCGAAATTGTTTCCGGATTAAAAGAAGCGCTTTCAATCGGCGCTCAAAAAAGCGGGGACAAATTATCAGCAACTGATGGATTTTTTAAAGATGCGGCTGTAAAAATATTATTGCCTGCGCAAATACGGGATGTGGAAAATAAAATGCGCATGTTGGGAATGGGTAAAATGGTAGATAATGCTGAATTAAGTATGAACCGCGCAGCGGAAGATGCCTCAAAAGCTGCAGCGACCATTTTTTTAAGCGCAATAAAAAAGATGACAGTTACAGATGCGCTGAATATTTTAAGAGGAAGTGATACTGCGGCAACAGGCTATTTAAGAAAAACGACTTCTCCAGAATTGATCGCATCATTTCGTCCGGTAATTGAAGCGTCTCTGAAGAAAGTTGACGCTACTAAATATTGGAAAGATGTTTTTAATGCCTATAATAAATTTACCCGTAACCCTGTTGATACTGATATTAATAGTTATGTTACGGGAAAGGCGCTCGATGGCTTATTTTATTATGTTGCACAGGAAGAAATTGGCATAAGAAAAAATCCGGCAGAGCGTGTAACAGATATTTTGAAATCAGTTTTCGGAAGCAAATAATAACTCCATCAATATTTAATAGACAGGAAAGAATTTTTTCAATAATAATTCTCTTTGAAGTTTGTGTATTTTTATTAAAAAAAATGCGCAAACTTTTTTTTATAAACCTGTTTATGGTGATGTCTTTTATTTCATTTTCTCAAAGTTTTACCGGCGATTGGAAAGGCCAGATTGATGTAAACGAGAAGAGCATACCTATTGTTTTTCATTTCTATTCTAATGCCTCAGGGCAATTGGATGGTAAGTGGGACAGTCCTTCCCAGGGCGCATTAGGAATACCTTTCACAACAATTGTTGCAAAAGGCGACAGTTTAAATTTAGTTGTCGAATCCATTTCAGGAGCTTATAATGGAAGGCTAATAAATACTGACTCAATCGTTGGAACGTGGCACCAGGGCGGCGCATCACTTCCCTTAAATTTTAAAAAATTTATAGACCAGGATAAAGCCGGCTCACAAATAGCCTATCCAAATGAGAAAGAAATTTCCATTACCGCCGCTAACGGCACTCAACTTTTTGGAACACTACTTTCAAAAAATAATTCTCAAAGATTAGCAATTATAATTGCCGGTTCCGGCCCCACAGATCGCGATGGAAATAATGCCATGGGCGTAAAAGCTAATTCTTATAAAATGCTTGCACATTCACTGGACTCAAACAACATTGCTACTTTCCGTTTTGATAAGCGGGGCATAGGAAAGAGTATGGCCGTAGGCTTTAAGGAAAGTGATTTGGTTTTTGATGATTATATCAACGATGTGAAAAAAATATTTGATTATCTACATGATACCCTGGGTTTTAAAAATATTTGTTTAATCGGCCACAGTGAAGGTTCACTAATAGGAATGATCGCGTCACAAAAAATGCCTGTTAAAGGTTTTGTTTCTCTTGCAGGTGCGGGACGGCCGATTGATGAAATAATTGAAGAACAAGTCAATAGTCAACCTGTGCCTGACTCATTAAAAAACGAAATCAATTATGTCTTCAGCGAATTAAAAAAAGGCAAAGAAGTAAATGAGGTTCCTGCTTCACTCAATTCAATTTTCAGAAAATCTGTTCAGCCTTATATGATTTCCTGGTTAAAATATTCTCCTGAGGATGAAATTAAAAAATTGAATTGCCCGGTTTTGATAATACAGGGCACATGCGATAAACAAGTAAAAATTATTGATGCTGAAAATTTAAACAAAGCCAATAAGAAAAGTACATTGGATATCATTCCTTTAATGACACATACTTTAAAAGATACAGACGCTAATTGTGCCGATGAAAATATGAAAACCTATATGGATCCTGCGTTGCCTCTTGATAATAAGTTGGTAAATGACCTGGTAACTTTCCTAAAAAAATAATATTGCAAAGCGAAAAAAATATTCAATTTTTTTGATTCAATATTTAAGTGATTGCAACAAATTATTTCAAAATAAAGTCATTTACATTGCCCGCAAGTTCCCGTCACTACCATTTCTGAATGCTGTGGCTTAAAACCTTTAGGCAATTTTATTTCGGGAATATCCACCTCATCGAGGCAAATTGTTTTACAGCAATCATCGCATATAAAGTGCACATGATTATCATGATGATGGCCGGGAGCGCAATCGTTTTTGCACAAAGCGTATTTTATAGAATTATCAGTAGTAGGAATAAGATGAATGATTCCTTTTTCTACAAACGTTTGCAGCGTGCGGTATACAGTAACCCTGTCGAAAGATGCCTGGGCATTTTTTTCAATATCGGCATGAGAAAGTGCACCGGAATGTTGAAGGAAAAAAGATAAAATTTTTGTCCTGCTATCGGTAACGCTTAAACGATTTTGTTTCAGTATGTCGTTCACTTCATTTGCCATAACTATTAACCAGGGCTATTGCTAAAATTAGAATGATTGAATATGCTGCCGCTGTGAGTTTCTTTCAGCAATTTACCAATATCCGTTTCGAGCCTGGCTAACTCGTCTTGTTTCAGGCCATCATAAATCCCCCGCACTCTTCGCTCCTTATCAACAAGAGCAAAAAATTGTGTATGAATAAAATGATCTTGTATATTCTCACTGTTATTTTTAGCATTGTCAAGCAAGTAACTTTTTTGTGCCATTTTGTACAAGCTATCTTTTGAGCCAGTAACGAAAAACCACTTCGCTGCAAAGTGCGGGTCTTTGCCAATCATTTTTTCTTCGTAAGCTTTCAAGAGGGGAACCGAATCCGTTTCCGGCATAGATGTATGCGAAATAATTGAAAATTCACTATCGCTCTTATATTTATCAAAAATCTTTGCAAGGTTCCCGTTCATCTTCGGGCATATTCCTTTACACGTAGTAAAAAAATAATCGGCTACGTATACTTTCCCGTCGATATCATGTTCTGTTATTTGGTTACCATCCTGGTCAACAAAGGAAAAGTTTTCAACAAAGTTCATCACGGGCAGTTTTACTTTATAATATTCTGTACCAGAAAAAAGTAAAAAGTAAAAAACCGTCATCAATACAATAAAAAAACCTCCAAACAACAATATTTTCTTTTTCATTTCTTTGAAAAATTATTTTTCTTTTAAGATGCAATTGCATTCAAATGCAAAAATACTTAAGACACCCTGCAAAAATAGTTAATTAAATTTATGCATCATTGTTGCAAATATATTAATTTTGCAGAATGTTTAGTTTTATTAAAAAGATAAATTGGGATGCAATGGGCATTATAACCTCCGTTGCATGCGCCATTCATTGCGCCATACTTCCTTTATTATTAACCTCGCTTCCATTATTTGGAATAAACATCATTAACAATTCTTTTTTTGAGTGGTCGATGATAGGCATCGCTTTCATGGTAGGTAGTTACGCGCTTTCCCATGGTTATAAACGCCATCATAGAAACTGGAAACCGTTAATTATTTTTTCAGTTGGATTTATTTTTCTAATTCTAAAACAAATTTTTTATACGCACGAATTCGTTTTTTTAGTGCCGGCAGTTAGTTGCATCTTATATGCTCATTTTTTAAATTATCGTTATTGCGGGGTGTCCCGTACTTGTAGCACACACATTCACTAATACATCTTTTTTTATCTTGCATTAAAATTATTTTGATGAAAAAGTTATCCATCGGCATAACATTCCTAATATTTTTTTCATTTTCAAATGGCCAGCCAAAAAATGAAAAGGCTATCCGGGCTGTTTTAAGTAACCAGGAAATTTCATGGAACTCTGGTAATATTGAAAATTTTATGAAGGGTTATTGGAAGAATGATTCATTAATGTTCATTGGAAAATCAGGCGTTACTTATGGCTGGCGTAAAACGCTTGATAATTATAAAAAGCATTACCCGGATACAATTACGATGGGAAAACTCAACTTTAAATTGCTTGAATTTAAATCACTTTCACCTGTTTATTATTTTGTTGTAGGCAAATGGCACTTACAAAGAAGCATTGGTGATCTTGAAGGACATTTCACATTATTGTTTAAAAAAATAAATGGTGAATGGTTTATTGTTGCAGACCATAGCTCTTAAATTTCATTTGAGAATTAATAATGCCGGCTGTAAATCATTGAATAAGAAAATCTTTAAAATCTGAACTATCTCCATAGAAAACATTGAAGTCAACAGGCGCTTTAATGCCGTTAACTCTTCCGCTCTCGCTGTGTTGCCAAAAGAACCATTT
>JBDTKB010000410.1:0-5937 GCA_039935555.1 Ginsengibacter sp.
TCACTCAAAATCAATGCAGACGGACCGAACACTTCCTCTTCAGTAAATTTATAAAGTGCTGTATAAACTTCCATGCGCCGGGCGTCAATCATCGGACAATATAATCCTTCCTTATCTTTGGCAAAATCGATTGCTGAAAGCGCCAACAATTCCAGGGAGTTATAGGTTATCATCGGAATATTCAAGGCAAAGCAAAGGCCTTTTGCTGCCGCAAGACCTACGCGTATTCCTGTGTATGAGCCTGGGCCTGAACTTACTCCGATAGCTTCCAATTCTTTTATAGCAATTTGTCGATCCTTTAGTATTTTATCAATCGCTAAATGAAGAAAGGCTGCGTGTTGTTTTGTTTCTTCGTTAGTCAATGTCCCAAGCACAACCGGGCCATCCGCCAGGGATACCAAAGCCGTTTCTGTGGCAGTATGAATATTTAATATGTAACCCATTAAGTTGTTAGTGAAGTTGTAAGGTCCGCAAATCTTTTTTCTAATATTGGTGCGGGAACGTATCTATTATCCTCTCTTTCCAGGGTTTTCAATAATTTGTAAACATTTATCAAACCAATTTTTTCTAACCATTCGAATGGACCAAAGGGATAATTAGTTCCCAATTTCATCGCCAAATCTATCTCTTCCTCCGTACTTACTCCATCTCCAAGTGTAAAAAACGCTTCATTAATGATCATACTTATTACGCGGGCAGCAATAAAGCCTGGCTCATCCTTTACAAAAATGGCGTTCCAGCCCAACCCTTCCAAAATGCGCGCCGCCTCAACTTTATTGCCGGCTGCCACTTCCCAGCTTTGTCTTTGCAAAAATCCCGGCCATCCATTTATCCGGCTATAATTACCAGGAAGATTTCTTCGAGAGAGAGTCTCAACCACAGAATTTATGAAAACGGGTTTACCAGATATTTGGTAATTCAATATATCATTCATATCTCCTGATAAAAAGAAGAATGCATCATAATTTTGTTGGTCAATTGTGCCTGTGATATTCGGTAAATAAATAAGCTCTGCGTCTGCATTAGTATTCTTTGATAAAATTTCGTCACGTTGATCTACATTTGCCACGATAATAACCTTCATCTAATTTTTTTTGCAAAAATAGGTTTGTTAATTGATGGAAAGTTTTGCAATTTTAATATCCTTTTTTGAAAAACTATATGGACAAAAAAATCATTAAAACTGACCAGGCTCCTGATCCAATCGGGCCTTATAGCCAGGCAGTTCAAGCGTCAGGGATGCTTTTCATTTCCGGCCAGATTGCATTAAAACCTGGTACTTCAAAATTAATAACCGGTAACATTGCCGACGAAGCAACTCAGGTAATGAACAATTTAAAAGCAATTTTGACCGAGGCTGGGCTTGGATTTAATCATGTTATAAAGACCACGATATTCTTAAAAGATATGGATTTGTTTGCCGCTGTTAATTCGATTTATGGCGAATTTTTTGAGTCCGATTTTCCGGCAAGAGAAACGGTTGCTGTAAAGGGATTGCCGAAAGATGTGAATGTAGAAATTAGCATGATAGCTGCATTATAATTAAATAAAATAATTTTGAAAAAGCAGGTAATCATAACTTCAAAAGCGCATAATTACTTAACCGATGTGCTTCAACAAAAGGGTTACGCCGTACTTAATTCCGAAAAAATAAGTTATGAAGAATTAAGCGCCATAATAAGCCAGGCAGAAGGGATTATTGTGACCACGCGCATTCCAATCGACAAAAAGCTTATTGATAAAGGAACCCAGCTTAAATGGATTGGCAGATTAGGAAGCGGGATGGAATTAATTGATGTTGAATATGCGGCTTCCAAGGGCATCAGGTGCGAAAGTAGTCCGGAAGGTAATCGCAATGCAGTGGCGGAACACGCGCTGGGCTTGCTGCTTGGGTTAACGAATAAAATTTGCTCAAGTTTTGAAGAAATTAAGGACCGGAAATGGATAAGGGAAGCTAACCGTGGAGTGGAATTGTGCGAGCGGACGATTGGCATTATAGGTTATGGCAACACAGGTTCAGCCTTTGCTAAATTATTATCTTCTTTTGGAGTTACGGTGCTTGCTTATGATAAATATCATTTTGGATTTGGCGATAGCTATATAAGGGAAGCCAATTTTGAGCAAGTTTGCCGTTATTCTGATGTAATAAGTATGCACGTACCACTCACGCCGGAAACTGAATTTATGGCCGGAGAAAAGTTTTTTAATTCACTGGAAAGGTCTCCCTATTTCATATCAACCTGCCGGGGAAAAGTTACAGATACTTCAGCACTCCTGGTTGCTCTTAAAAACAAGAAAATAGCGGGCGCGGCTTTGGATGTATTGGAAAATGAAAATTTTGAATCTTATACAAAAGAAGAAAACCACCGCTTCAATTCTCTTATTTCACAACCCAACGTAATTTTAACTCCACACATTGCAGGCTATACCGTTGAAGCTTTTTACAAAATGGCAAAAGTCTTGCTGAAAAAACTTGGGTTGGAATAATAATTCATTTATTTTATATTTGTAATCATACAACGTCTCAGTAATACTGGGGCGTTGTATTTTTTTTCGTTTTACCCTAAGATACTTATCAATTAAAAATGAGGATATGAGCCAGATAAATTACGTAACCAAAGGCACATTTGACCTGATGAAAGAAGAACTTCATCAAATGAAAAGCGTCGAAAGACCCGCAGCCAGTAAAGCTATTGGGGAAGCCCGCGAAAAAGGTGACCTTAAAGAAAACGCAGAATATGATGCCGCTAAAGAAGCGCAGGGAATACTTGAGGCTAAAATCAAACAATTAGAAACAATAATAGCTACAGCCAGAATAGTAGATGAAAATGCAATAGATACAAGTAAGGTTTCAATTCTCACTAAAGTAACCCTTACAAATCTTGCGACAAAAAAGCAGGTTACCTACCAGATTGTTTCAGAAAAAGAAGCAGATCTGAAATTGCAAAAAATATCTGCCGCATCACCCATCGGTAAAGGATTGCTGGGAAAGAGCGTGGGTGAAACTGCCGAAATTAAAGTTCCGGCCGGAACCATCCAATTCAAAATAGAAAATATCACCGCTTAGGCGAGATTAACCTGGCCAATTAAAAACCAAAAGTTATGTCTGTTTTTTCAAAAATAATTGCTGGTCAAATTCCAAGTTATAAAATCGCTGAAGATCACAAATTTTTCGCTTTCCTGGATATCAATCCTCTTGTAGAAGGCCATACTCTTGTTGTCCCCAAACTTGAGATTGACAATTTTTTTGATTTGCCCGAAGAATTTTTAAAGGACATTTTTATTTTTTCAAAGCCAATTGCAAAAGCTATTGCAAAAGCTTTTGATTGCAACCGCTGTGGCATAAGTGTTGTTGGTTTAGAAGTGCCGCACGCGCATATGCATCTCGTTCCAATTAATACCGCCGACGACCTTAATTTTACCAGGAAAAAAATTCATTTGCCGGAAAAGCAAATGAAGGCAGCACAGGAGAAAATTTTGAAGGCATTGTAAGCTGATTGTGATTTATGAAGCAGTATTAAAATTTTCCAAGTCTTATTTCATTCTTTGCGGGTTCTGAGCTAAAAAATCCTTCCATCCGGTTAATTTTTTTGCTGAAGTTGCAACGGGCGTATTGCTCTGGAAATGATGACAGACTGCCACGGCAATTGCATCTGTAGCGTCCAGGTATTTAGGGCTTTCTTCAAAACTTAAAATGCGCTGTAGCATCTTCAACACCTGCATTTTATCTGCATTGCCATTACCTGTTATTGATTGCTTTATTTTACGTGGAGAATATTCTGTAACAGGAACGCCAGCCTGCATTGCCACCGCAATTGCAACGCCCTGGGCCCTTCCTAATTTTAGCATACTTTGTACATTTTTGCCAAAAAAAGGCGCTTCAATTGCAAGAGCTTGCGGAGCATGATCTTTTATAAGCTCACAAACCTTCTGGTGAATTACCTGTAGCCGCTCGTAGGCATCGCTGCGTGCGGAAAGCTTTAGCACATCCATCATAATAAGCGCAGCGCTTTTTGAGGTAACTTCTATTACACCAAAACCCATGATCACGGTTCCAGGATCTATACCTAAAATGATTTTTGAATTTTTATGCAATTGAAGATTATTTTTGCGCCCGGCTAAAACACCTGTTGGCGCTTAAAAATAGAAAAATTATCTTGTACAAATTTACATGATCCGTGCCCGTAAAAATATCAAAATAATATTCAAATATTTTATAGCGCCTTTATTGGGTGCATGGCTGTTTTATTCATTGTACAAGCAAATAAAAGAACAACCAAATCTTCACCAATCGTTTGATCTTATTAAGCTGGCGCCTTTTGGAATTCAAGCCTGGAAATTCTGGACCGTTATCGCACTTGTTTTTGTAAACTGGGGCTTCGAGGCAAAGAAATGGCAGGTGCTTCTGAAAACTATTCAACCAATTAATTTTTTTACCGCATACAAATCCGTTCTCAGTGGCGTTACACTTTCGCTAAATACGCCAAATCGTATTGGAGAGTATGGAGGCAGAATTTTATATGTAGAACAAGGCAAAAGAATAAAAGCGATTTCCTTATCGATCACCGGCAGCATTAGCCAGCTTATTGTAACCCTGTTATTGGGCTGCGGTGGCTTAATTTATCTTATTTATTTTCAGGGCGACAAAGCCGCGCCAGTAATGGGGCTCTCTGTTTTCTGGCTGAAAACTTTATTATTTTTATCCTCGTGCGCTACAATAATTACCATGCTATTTTATTTTAAACTTTCCTGGCTTATAAGGCTGGTGGAAAAAATACCGACGGCAGGTAAGTATGTGAAGTATATCAGCGTATTGGACGACCTTTCTCCCAAATTATTGTTAAGGCTACTTTCACTTTCCTTCTTTCGCTATCTTGTATTCGTCATTCAATACATATTGATGCTCCAGGTATTAGATGTAGGAATAGTGTGGTTCGATGGATTTTGGATCACAAGCATTCTTTTTCTTGTGCTTGCTATCGTTCCTTCATTTGCAATCGCCGACCTGGGAATAAGAGGAAAATTCAGCATTGAGCTTTTTAGCTTTTACAGCACAAATACTGTAGGAATTATAGGCGCTACCTTTGGAATATGGTTTATCAATTTATTTATTCCGGCTTTGGCCGGAAGCCTTTTAATTCTAAGTATAAAATTTTTTAAAGACAAACCCTAAGGATTGAAAACGATAACGACGATTATTATTTTACTTTTTTCATTAGTAACCAGTGGTGGTGATGAATTTTGCGGCGTAAAAAATACAGCATTTAACGCCGGGGAAGTCATCACAATGCGGGTATATTATACAACACTTGGAATGTATGTTGGCGCAGGAGAAGCCGTTTTTTCTACCGGCCTCGAAAAGTTCAATGGTAAGATGGTTTACCATTGTGTTGGTACAGGCACTTCATATTCCTTCTTTGATAATTTTTTTAAAGTAAGAGACCGTTATGAAACTTATATTGACACGGCCACAATGTTGCCCATAAAATTTATACGAAATGTAGATGAGGGAGGAACAAAATTTTACGACAATGTAACTTTCAACCATACTTCGGAAACTGCTGTAAGTACCAAGGGTGTTTATAAAATTGGGTCTTGCATACAAGATGTTATCAGCTCTACTTATTATGCACGCAATATTAATTTCAATAAATTTAAGCCCGGAGATAAAATCCCTTTTGATATGTTTTTAGATAATGAAACCTATCATTTGTACCTGCGTTATGAAGGCAAAGAAATTATCAAAACCAAATATGGCAAATTTCATTCTATAAAATTTAAGCCACTTTTAATCAAAGGCTCCATTTTCGAAGGCGGTGAAAAAATGAATGTTTGGGTGAGTGACGATCCTAATCATTTATTGTTAAGAGCTGAAAGTCCTATTTCAGTTGGCACCATTAAAGTAGATATGATGGGCTATAAAAATCTTCGTTACCC
>JBDTKB010000411.1:0-4559 GCA_039935555.1 Ginsengibacter sp.
GTTTTTGGCGTATTCATCTTACGCAACTAATACAAATGATTTTTACAACGTAAAAAATTACGGTGCAAAAGCAGATGGCAAAACATTGGATGGGAAAGCTATCAACAAAGCCATTGATGTTGCCGCAAAAGCGGGTGGTGGCACGGTCTATTTTCCCGCAGGAAATTATTTTACCGGCTCCATTCATTTGCAAAGCAATGTGGCACTATATATTGACCAGGGTGCGACTATTGTTGCAGCGCCTGTTAGTACTGCTAACGGTTATGATGAAGAAGAGCCTGGAGCCGGTAATCAATATGAAGATGCGGGCCATCAGCATTGGCACAACAGTTTAATCTGGGGAGATAGCATACATGATATTGCTATTCTTGGAACAGGATTGATCAATGGAAAAAATTTATATAAAGATTGGGCGCATGGCGATAAGCAAAGCGCTAACAAAGCTATTGGCCTTGTAAGATGCAGGAACGTGATCATCCGTGATATTTCGATTTTGCATGGCGGATGGTTTGGCATCCTGGCAACAGGCGTTGATAATTTTACCTTGGACAATGTAAAGTTTGATACCAACCGCGATGGTGTTGATATTGATTGTTGCCATAATGTACGTGTATCAAATTGCTTCGTGAATTCGCCTTATGATGATGGCATCTGTTTGAAGAGCACATTTGCGTTAGGTTATTTTCGATCAACCGAAAATGTAACCATCACCAATTGCCAGGTGAGCGGTTATGATGAAGGCACATTGCTTGATGGAACTTATCAACGCACCGATAATCCGCATTATCATTTTTCGCCAACAGGCAGAATAAAATTCGGAACAGAATCTAACGGTGGATTTAAAAATATTACCATTTCAAATTGCGTGTTTGATTATTGCCGCGGCCTTGCGTTGGAAAGTGTTGATGGCGCTTTACTGGAAGATGTAACCATCAATAATATTACCATGCGTGATGTGGTGAATGATCCGATTTTTATTCGTCTCGGTGCACGTATGCGTGGACCTGCAAATACTGCTGTTGGCCAAATAAGAAGAGTAATTATCAGCAATATTGTTTCATACAATTCAGCAGGTAATTATGCATGTACAATCACGGGTATTCCAAATCATGATGTAGATGATATTACTTTAAGTAATATCAAAATGTATTTTAAAGGTGGCGGCAATAAAATGCAATCAGATACAATTCCTGAAAATGAAAAGAAGTATCCTGAGCCAGGAATGTTTGGCCCTAATCCTTCATATGGTATGTTCATTCGCCATGCAAGCAATATTAAATTATCAGATGTTGAATTTCATTTTTTAAACCAGGATAACCGTCCTGCTTTTTATTTAGATGATGTGAAAAGCATTTATATGTTTCATGTAACGCCGCAACAAAAAGATGGCGTTGCTGCGATGGTTACAAAAGATGTTTCTGATATAACAATTGTACAAAGTCCTGCTTTAAAAAATGACTAAACAGTTTAAATAATATGATAAAAATTTCACTTACAAGCGTTTTGTTCATAGCCTGCATTTTATTCAATGTATCAAAAAGTTTTAGTCAGAATGTCTATAACATAATATTCTTTGGAGCCATTGGAGATGGCAAAGCAATTTGTACAAAATCAATACAAACAGCCATTGATAGTTGCAACGCAAATGGCGGTGGCGATGTTCTAATTCCCCAAGGAATATTTATCACGGGGACAATCCATTTAAAATCTAATATCCATCTACAACTTAGCGCCGGCGCAGTTTTGCGGGGTAGTATTCATTTGAAAGATTATGAAAGTTTTATTCCGGATACGCCATTCAACCCAATTCATAAGGGCATGCTGTTTACAGAAAATGCTGAGAACATTACCATTTCAGGCGAAGGAACAATTGATGGCAACGGTGATAATTTTTTTGAACTAACAAAAGCAAAAAAAATTGACGTCATTGGCACACAATATACAAGGCAAGGCGAAAATTTCAGAAAAGTGGAAAGTGGTATCGGTGATGGACCCGTTGTTCCCAAAGACAGGCCATATCAAATGTTTGTATTCAGCAACTGCAAAAGAATTACTATAAGCCATATTACCATTACCACATCTCCATTCTGGTGTATGCATTTTGCCGATTGTGATGCGGTGCACGTAAGCGGTATTAGATTATGGAACAGCATGCTGGCACCCAATGCAGATGGCATTGATGTTACCAGCTGCACCAACGTGATCATCGATAATTGTGATATCAGAGCTGGTGACGATGCATTGGCTATTGTTGGTTACGATCATCATTTTGAAATTCCGGGCTTCCATCATTTGCGTCACGAGTCAGAAAATATTTTGATAAGCAACTGCAATTTGCAATCGGCATCAAGTGGTATTCGCATTGGTTTTCTTGACCAGAACACTGTAAAAAATATTCATGTAAGTAATGTGAATATTACCAATTCAACAAGAGGTATCGGCATATTTGTGCGTGACCAGGGCTCGCTTGAAAACATTACGTTTGATAACATGACTATAGAAACAAAATTACGCACGGGCGATTGGTGGGGCAATGGTGAACCCATTCATCTTTCCGCGGTTCGTGGTAAAGAACGTGTAAAACTCGGGCAGATGAAGCATATTATTTTTAGCAATATTATTTGTAGCGGCGAGAACGGAATGCTGGTGTATGGAAGCGATGAGAGCGTGATTGAAGATGTATCATTCAACCACATCCGCTTCGAATTAACAGATAGTAAACTGAATGATGTTGCAGGTGGTAATATAGATCTGCGCGGCGCATCAATACACAAGCAATTATTTAAAAGTGATATTCCCGGTTTATTCATGCAGTATGTAAAAGATATACGCATTAATGATTTTGAATTAACATGGACGAACACACGTATGCCTTACTTTACTAACGGTATTGAAGCACATCATTTTGATGGATTGGATATAAATGATTTTAAGGGATCACGCTCGCCAATAAATAGAAATGCCGTTAGAATTTATGCAGAAGATGGTAAAGTTTTTTCTATAGACAATAAGAAAAACGTTATGCTGAAGCATGTTGAATAATTACTTTATATCAAAAATGAATTAGTGATTTAAAAATATTGAACAACTAGCAATAGAACACATGAAAAAGAAATCTCTTCTCATACTGCTGATCGTTTACAACTTATTAGCACTACCCGTCACCATATTTGCGCAACAGCAGCATAAGTTGTCCGATCCGAAAGCCACGAAAGAAGCCAAAGCATTGTATGCTTATATCAATGATTTGTTTGGTAAAAAAACATTGTCAGGGCAAATGTTCTCTGGTTGGGGTTTTGATGAAATAAATTACATCTATCGTATAACGGGTAAATATCCCGCAATTAAAGGCTTTGATTTTATTCAATCATCATTGAATGATTCGGTTGTAAAAGGCGCTATTCAATGGTGGAAAGATGGTGGTATTCCTACCATCATGTGGCACTGGGGGGCACCTGGCATAGGCGAAGGGTATCCCAACAGTAAAAAAGAAATTGATATAAATAAATGCTTTCAAAAAGGAACAGTGGAATATGATTCGTTTTGGACGGAACTAAAAACAAAAGCTGATCTTTTGGAAATACTGCAAAAAGCAAACGTACCTGTTTTATGGCGCCCTTTTCATGAGTTGAATGGAAACTGGTTTTGGTGGGGCAAACAAGGCCCCGACAAATTTAAACGCCTCTGGACAACGATGTACGATTATTTAGTAAATGACAGAAAACTAAACAATTTAATTTGGGTGCTGTGCTATACCGGAGAGCCTGATCGAGCCTGGTATCCCGGTGATAAATATGTTGATATTGCCGGTGCTGATACCTATAATAAAGGTGATAGCTCAATGCCATATATGTATAAAGCCGTAAAAGATATTACCGGCACCCGCGTACCGATTGCTTATCATGAATGTGGCATCCCTCCTGATCCTGATAAATGTTTTAAAGATGGCGTAATGTGGTCGTGGTGGATGGAATGGCATACAAACTACATACGAAAAGTTGATACCGTTTATTTAAAGAAGCTGTACAACCACGATTTAATAATTACCCGTGATGAAGTACCAGATATTATGAATGTTTACGGTAAAAAAATGAAGGAATAAAAAGTAATCAATTAACAGATAAATTATTTAGTATGAAAATAAAATTAATCTTCCTGTTCTTTTCCTTGTATTTTATTCAATATGCACAAGCACAAAAAGCAAAAAGTTTCGATGTGCAATCACCAAATGGAAACGTAAAACTGCATGTTGAAATAGCCAACACCATAACCTGGTCAGTAAAAGATAACAATGAGCAGGTTATTGAGCCGTCAGCAATATCACTACAATTGCAAAATGAAACATTAGGCGATAATGTTGTCATCAAGTCATCCAAAACAGAAAAAGTAAATACGGCTATTAATGCCATCAATTATATTAAAGCAACAATTCCCGATAACTATAATCAACTTACTGTAAATTGTAAAGGCGACTATGGTTTGATGTTCAGAGTTTATAATGATGCGGTAGCTTACAGATTTTTCACAAAGAAAAAAGATAGCATCATCATAAAAAATGA
>JBDTKB010000412.1:0-3155 GCA_039935555.1 Ginsengibacter sp.
CTGCACCCTGTCTCTTTCATTTTGCCTGTTTTGGGCCATCATAATAATAGGCGCTGCGTAGGCGGCCTGCGTGGAAAACAGCAGGTTAAGCAATATAAAAGGATACACATCCCAATGGCGCATAAACGCGATAACATTTAACATCATCCACACTACCACAAAAATACTCTGTAAAATGATGAACGTCCATGAGCCCATGCCCTTGGCCACCTTATCGGCAAGTCGCTGGCCAAATGATAAACTTTCTTTGTACTGGTCGTGCCATGTTTCGTTGACAAGCATTTTATTTTTTTTAAGTAAATGAAAAAAATTCTGCGGTGTAAATGTAATGGGTATAATTAGATTTCCTTTTGTTGAGGGTTTCCGCCTGCCACAATTGCTTTGCAATGAAGCGGTAGCCGTTAGTATGTAAAAAGCGGCACAGCGGCATTTCACACTTTATATTTTTTGCCTTACGATAAAACAGCGTGGATTAATTTTATTTCCAGATAGTTGCAAAACCATCTTGATGAGATTGATAAATAAAACATATAGAGATCGCGCATCATAAAATTTATTGTAAATAAAGAGGCAAAAGTGAGCGATGCAGAAGCTGCCACCATGAAGGAACCAAAGCTGGCAGCCCTCGGTGAATAGGTTAACAAAAACAGCCTCATGTGGAACCTGGCTGTTCAATATGGGCGAAAGGTAAATGCGTACCGGCTACAGCCTGTAACCTTAACAGCACCTAAGTAAATATCTTCCGGGCTACTTTTGATTGCAAGTGATATTTGATGACGACCTCAACATTTCGTAAATTAGCGGAGTGAAAAAAATAGAGCGGATAGCACTTGATTTGAAATTGATAAACTTACTAATTCTATTCAAAACACCATTTCAGGAGACAGTTTTTCAACGGAAGTTGGTCTGTTAACAAAAGAGGACTTGAAACAAATAACGAAGAAAAACGGTTGGGCATTTAATTGGAAAATATTTTAAAAGCTAGGATAATGGGATACATAAAAGAACCAGAAGGTGTTGACTTTATAATTCAAAGCAAACCTTTAATAAATAAAGAAAGAAAAGAAATGAGTAAGTTCATTCAGGACTATAAAGCTAAAGATGCCGGCAAAAAGACTGTGACAAAATCAAAAAGATCTTCTTCAAAGGAAAAGGATTTAGCTTGACAAGTGGTATGCGCTGACGGATCTCAATTCATCGATATTTCATAGTTTATAAATGGATACACAAACTTGCAGGATTTTTGGCTGCTTTACTTAACCGTTTCTTTTTTCTTTTCCTCCAACTGCTTCAGCACTTCATCCATTTTTAAATGCAGCCGCATCACTTCTGCCTGTGCCTTCAGGTTTACCTGGTATTCTATTTCGGCCTGTACCCGGTCCTGCTCTGCAATACCGCGCTGGCTGGTGAGCACCAAAATGGTGAATATAAATGAACTAAGGGTAAGTATAAATCCTAAAATGAAAAATGTGGGTGGGTTGTCGTTAAAACTAATACCATTCTTGTGAAAGCGTTCGAAATACCAGGTATGAAAACCAATCCAGGTGGCGAGAAAAATAAACGCAAATAAGAGGAAACGGCGGCTTGATACGAAGCGCGCAGCATTATCAACCAATCTGCGGAAAGAAGCGGGCTGCTCATAGGGGATTTTACTGCCGCTAATATGGTCCCGCATCGTAGTAGTATTGGTGCGCAGCCTGTCAACAATTATTGCGAGTAAGGTTCGGGAAAACTGTGGATGATTGTCAAGGTAATTGTAAAAGGTGGAACGATTGATGGTAAGCAGGGTTGTTTCGCTTATACTACGCACAGTAGCGGTATGCGGTCCGCCGTCCAGGAGTGATAATTCTCCAAAAAAGGTTCCTTCGCCCTGCTGGCCCAGCGTTGTTTCTTTACCATCTTTATTGATAGAGCTGATGCGAACTTCTCCGCGTTCTATCACATAAAATTTGTCGCCGGGATCATCCATCCATAATATAACGGTATTGGCCTTGTATGTTTCTGTTTGCAGCCGCCTGATCAGATCGTTTAATTCATCCGGATTGAGTGTTGCGAATAAGGGAATTTCCCTGAGCTTTTCCGGGGTCATAGTTTCTTTTTAAAGAGTTTTGATTTTAGTGCAACCGGTAATTAATAAAGATAAGATATCCATTGAAGCAATTGAATAAACAGCGCTTTTTTGGTTAAAAGATTTTGTGAAATGGGGTACGCGCATCTTTGGCTTTTTATGCATGGCTTAATTTATCGCGCAGCAATAGTTTATTAAAAGTAATAGTATTTAAAAAAGGAATGTTACTTTAGTAAACCATTCCAGGAAAACCCCAAACCTCAACTTCACGGGAAAGAATAACCAAATCTTTCAAATTCAAAAAATCATTATTATGAAAAGGAGTTTTCGTATTATCAAAGTTTTATTAGCATGTTTCGTACTTAGCCATTTTTTAGTATCCTGCCATGAAAAAAATGATGCCGACGATAACAAGCATGAGAAATTTCTTGCCGGTAAATTAATTAAAGGAGATATTCGTATTATAGCATATGATATGGCTGACGGAAGTCTTACATTAATAGACGAAGGCAATCATAACGCTACCTATGGACGAGTTACAAGAAACCAAAAAATAAAGTGGGTGATTGATACAGACGAGAATTCGGATATGGACAATTTTCAAATTGACAGTATTTATGCTGATCCTAATTTTCCAAATCCTCCGGATTTTTATTCTGAACCACCCGCATTGCGCAAAAATCTCTGGGTGGCAACAATTAACGGTGACAATCTTGATCCAAAGAAAGGCTTTTTAGAAAAATATATTATTCTCTGGCAAATAAAAGGGAATTCGAAAACCTACATTGCCGATCCAATTATGCAGTTAAATCCTAAATAAATAAATCAGAATTTTTAGATTGATAAAGAGGTCTTCATCAAACGATTTTTCTGTTGCTTTCATACAATTTTTATTTGCTGGCAATAAAGCAAAAAATCAGGATCATATCTTGAATTAATGAAAGTGTAAAAATTAAAATCAGTTAATCAGAAACACAAACTATATGCCTCTGTTAGGGCTGGCTTATTGCTTTAAGAATAGACTGGATTGCATAAATCTTTCCGTAAAAAATTGGCTTTGACGTGACCATTTATTTTATACCAACTT
>JBDTKB010000413.1:0-6722 GCA_039935555.1 Ginsengibacter sp.
CATCCCATGTGGTGGGAATTTCTTTTATAAAGTCAAAGCCTGGTTGGCCCTCATAGGCGGCAGGGTAATCGCAAACCATTTGCAAATAATTTTCAAGCACTACATACATTGCCAGCATGTGGCAACGAGTTCCTAACACCAACGGTCTTGTATATTGCGCCCTGAATTTATCTTGTGGCACAGCCCTGAAACCACCCAGGTGATAATCGGTTGAGCCTGCAAGCATCCTGGTAAAAGGCATATTAATGTCGTGGTCGGGGCTTATGCCTTTATCATCCCATTTATCTACTTCGTAATTCCTGGTTCCTTCACGGGTAAATTCATTGGGATATGTTCTGTTGAGCCCCGTCGGTTTATATGCGCCATGAAATTGAATATGCAAATGATGAGCTGCTGCTTTTTGCAAAATTTCCGTTTGCATGTTAACCATCTCCTGGTCATCGCGATCCATAAAATCAACCATCATACCTTTAAGTCCCCATTTTTCAAACACGGCAAAAGCTGAATCAAGCTTTGGATACAAAGCATAAAAATGAACCCAAACTCTAACTTCGACGCCTACCTTTTTTGCGTAATCACATATTTCTTTCATGTCAAGGCCCGGCACTGGTGTTGTAACATCCGCATGTGGGCCCGGCTGAAATCCAACACCATCATCCGTGTACCATTGGTGCAATCCATATTCTACCACGGTGTGATATTCAATATGGTTGCGGGCGCAAAAATCAATGTAATATTGATTAGTTACAAAATTATTCCCCGGCGCGTTTAACGTGTCCGGCACTACGTTACCGTTCCACCACGGAAAAGTTGTTTTGCCAGGTTTGATCCAACTCACATCTTTAATTTTGCAAGGTTCATTGAGGCTGGTAATAATATTACTTTCAATTAAAGCACCCACGCGATCGCTAATAAGCAAAACACGCCACGGGCTTTTGTGCGGCAAAGTTGCCTTTACTTTTATAGCCGTTTGATGTGGCAATGGTGATAATTTGCCCACGATCATGCCATCATGTTTTGATAAATACATTCCTGCATAATCTACCAGTTCAGCTTCCGTAATCGCCATAAAAATATTTCCGGGAAACTCGAACAGTGCAGGCATGTCCATTAGCGTGTCGGAAGTTAATTTGCTCAAGGGCAAAATGCTATATTCTCCTTCATGTGAAGAAGTATAATTGGGCAATAGTAAGGCGTGTATTTTTGGATCGCCAGTTACATTGAAGGTTGTATTTTCCTCTAACAATATAAAAGATGAAAAATTATTTTGCTCAGGAAATTCATAGCGGAAGGCAACGCCGTCATCAAATATTCTAACAACAAAATTTATTTTTCTAAAGGGCGATACAATTTCTTCCAGTGGAATTTTTACTTCCTTAAAACGGCTATGAACTTGTTTTGCTTTTCCAGTGACTAGCTCATAGTCTTCGGTTGTGTCGCGAAAAGAAGGCTTACCAGACTTGAGATTTTTTTCAAAACTATCGTTAGCAAATTGAAGGCCTAACGATGAATTAGAAATAAGCGTTTTCGACTTATAAGCCACGCTGTATTTAATGACTTTATTGACCAGGCTAAAAGAGAACTTTATGTTGCCATCAGGGGAGTTAAGGATAACTTTTTTTTGCGCGACTACCTGGGAAAAGGATAATAAAAACAAAAGCCATAATAATTTAGATAATCGTTTCATACTCGCAATTTGAAATAAAGTTAACAATGTTTATATAGTTATAAATATGTTATATACAAATAGTCTTTTAAACTATCACTTCTTTTAAAAATCAATTTAATGCTAAAAATAAAAAGAGTCCATTTTGAAATTGTAGATAAAATTTCCCTACAACATTTAATGCAACTTGTAACGATATAAAAAAGGAACTGGCATGATTTTTTAAACAATAAAATAAATTTTGAATTATGAAAAGAACAACTATCAACTTTATTTGCATGTTATTTTTACTTTCGGTTGGCTTTACCTCTTGTGAAAGGCATTATTATGAAGGCAGAGATAACAGAAACGAGCGCAGGCATCATAGAGACCGTGATCATTACAATCGCGAGCATCAAGATGACGATCGCCACGATAATAGATAACTCTTGTACAAATAAAACGGAATATAACAGGCAGTATTTAGGTGTTTGTTATATTCCGTTAATTTTAATATACGTCCGCGGTTCAGGAATAAAAGAGCTAAATCAAAAAATTATTATTCTCTTATAATACCGGCGAAAATAATCTCGCAATTTTTTCCGGCAATTGCTTAACGACTGATCTGTTACACCATTCCTTCGTGTTGATTTTTTTTGCATCTTTCAGGTCTTCAAAAAAAATATCCCTTAGTTTCCTGGAAATTTTATCATCATAAATAATAACGTTTACCTCAAAGTTTAATTCAAAGCTTCTGAAATCAGTATTCGCTGTTCCAATAATTGATAATTTGCTATCGGCAACTAACGTCTTCGCATGCACGAATCCTTTCTCATATCTATAGATTTCAACCCCGGCAACTAAAAGTTTTTCATAATAGGATTTTGCTGCGCTGTTCACTAAAACAGAATCTCCTTTTCCGGGCACGAGCAACTTAACTGAAATTCCACTCAACGCTGCAATTCCTAAAGCTTCGAGGATACTTTCTCCCGGAATAAAATAAGGAGTGGTTATAAATATTTCTTTCTTCGCCAGGTAGATCGCCTGCAGCATTGAATAGAGGATAGATGGCTGAGAGGAATCAGGACCGCTGGCTACAACTTGCGTAAAAGCATTTTCTTTAAAATTAGTCGAGGTTAAGAAATGAAGCTTATCAATTTTCATTTTTTTTGCTGCGCAAAAATTCCAATCGGTAATAAATAAAAACTGTAGATAAAAGACTCCGGGCCCATCAATTCGCACATGTGTGTCGCGCCAGAAAAGTTGGCCAGGCTTATCATTGATATATTTATCTGATACATTTATCCCACCCGTGAAAGCTGTTTGCCCATCAATAACAATTATCTTTCTATGGTTGCGATAATTAAGCCTGTTAGCCAGTAAATAAAATAATATTTTTTGAAAAGGATGTATTTCGACACCAGCATTATGCAATCTCGTTTCCATTTTTTTGTTAATAGCCGGACTTCCGAAATCGTCATAAATGAAACGTACCTGCACGCCCTGCTTCGCTTTTTCAATAAGAATATTTTCAATCTCTTTGCCTATGTGGTCTTGCTCATAAATGTAATATTCCAAATGAATATGATGCTTCGCGTCTCTTAGGGCTTGTAATACTTCCGGAAATTTTTCTTCTCCATTTACAAATATTTTTACTTTATTTCCGGCAGTGAGCGGGCTGCGTAAAACCTTTACTAACATTGACGCTAGTTCTTTGTTATCGGCATCGGTCATCTTATCGGGCTTAACTATTTCATCAACAAATACGCCCATATCTCTTTTCAATGACTGCAATACTTTTTCATCCTCGTCCGACTTTTTATCGTATTGTTTTCGTTTCCAATAATTAATTCCAAATATTAAATAAAATAATACGCCCGCAATTGGTATGAAGATGCACAGAAGAAGATAGGCCATTGTTTTGGTGGTACTTCGCGTATCGTAAACTATCCGGAGGCAAACGACAATTACAATTAATACATATACAATCCCTGCAATGAAAGGCCATTTCATAATTTAATTTTTAATAATAATTATTCTTTGGGAATGCGTTACAGAAAAGAAAGATACATATTTTATGTTATGGATACCTTATACCTGAAAATAGAACAGGCTCTTCAAAATATGATGCAGTTTGCTGATTTATAAATATTTACCGGCGTAATTAAAATTGCGATATTTGTATGTAATGGCAAATAAATCAGAAAATCCTACCCAGGTACATGAAATATTGGAGCAAGTTAATGTAGATAGTTTGCTTCAACATTCAAGGCCTTCGTGGTCCTTATTTTTATCATCACTTGCCGCCGGGCTGGAAATTGGTTTTAGCATACTGTTGATGGGTGTTCTTTTTTCTCTTTTTGAAAACAGGATTAGCGAACCTGCCATGCATATTTTGCTTTCATTAAGTTATCCACTTGGCTTTCTGTTTGTAATTATTGGAAGGGAGGAACTTTTTACAGAACAAACAACCATAGGAATAATTCCTGTGTTGAACCGGAAAAAAACAGTTTCGAGTATCCTTCGTGTTTGGGGAATCGTTCTTGCAGGAAATCTAATCGGATGTTTTGTTTTTAGTTTGATATTGGCAACATTGCCGGTGCAGATGAAAATTATCCGGCCCGAAGCCTACCAGTTTATTGCCAGGCAAATACCTCATTACTCATGGACTTCGTTGCTGGGAAGTGCTGTTTTTGCAGGTTGGCTAATGGGCTTACTTGCGTGGCTAATTTCTTCTACAAAAGAAACGATCAGCCGCATAGTGCTTATTATATTAGTGACGTTCGTTATCGGCGTTGCAGGCTTACATCACTGTATTGTAGGTTCTGTTGAAATGTTTACAGCAATGCTTACCGGAAACGAAATCACCTTTAATAATTACCTGCATTTTATCAGCCTCGCCGTTCCGGGAAATATTATTGGCGGTGCAGTTTTTGTAGCTGCTTTAAAAGTGAGCCATAATAAAAGAGAAGACATGAAAGTGAAAGTTTAGAACATTTATCTAAGCCAAATAGGAATATTACGTATCTGGCACTTCGCGGTGCTCATTCAACTTATGAAGTTCCAAAATGGTTGTCTTGCCGTCATCACTTTCGCGATGCATCGGAACAAATTTGCGTTTAAATAAGATCTCATTAAAAGTATAAGATGTACGCTGCTGTACAAAATTAGAAAATACATCATCAAAGCCGCGGAGCGTTACATATAATTCTATATCGGCATTTTTCAAGTCTTCATCTTGTAATCCATAAAGCGGGCTGTTTTCATCAATAGGATGAACGACCGTCCAACTCATCGGCATACTTTCCACGCGCGTTCTTTCAAGGTTAAGCGTAAAATATTTGTAAACGCTTTTCTCATTTTCCAATACAAGCATTCCGGTGTTTACTTTTATTTCAAGGTCAGTTAATGCATGTTTATCTTTAAATGCGGCAAAGCGAAACATCAATGCTGTGCTTTCTTTAAAGGGACTGATCAATGCATGCTCACTGAAAACCAGGTAACTCTTTGGTTTTGAAAAACGGCCATAAATTAAACCGGTAGCAATTGCAAGTGAAAGCAAACCAGTAAGAGATTCGGCGGCAGCTATCATGTTAGCGCCATCACCCAAAGGGTTCACGTGGCCATAGCCGACCGTAGTAAAAGTTTGGGTACTGAAATAGAATATCTCCCTGAATAATTTCCAATAATTTCCATATACCAAACCTTCTAATTGATGAGGGCCCGCAATGAAATAAGCCAGCGTAAAAATTATGTTGATTGCCAGGAAAAAAATAAAAATTATTGCGATGAATTTCCATAAAGGCAGGTTAAGCATATCATGAAAAAGGCTAAATCTTTTCATGAAAGGCATGCCTTCTTTTACGAGGTTATAGCTCCCGTCTTTATTAATGAAGCGCCCGCCAACTTGATTGTTGTTACCTGCAAAACCTGTATCGTCGTTTTGTTTTGAAAATGGATTAATTCTTTTGTGTGCGGGCATTAGGCAAATAGAAAATTAGTAGTTTGACAAATTTATAAATCATTATGGGTAAATGTATAATTCATAATATTTTAATCAAATAAAATAAGAAGTTTCGGGGTGAAAGGCAGCTAATTCATTCAGAAATAATTGATAAACTGCGAAAGATAATCCCGGTTGGGAAAGGAAAAAAATATTGAAAATCATTTATTATCAAATGGTTTACTATAATGATTTGTCGTAATTATTGAACATTGCTCTGCATTAACAGATTTTAATTGAATTTTTGCTATTAACCATGGATATTTGCAGGAATTATACAAAAACTTATTTATCATCATGACAAATAATCCAACTACATTATTTGATAAAGTGTGGGATGCACACGTTATCAGAAAAATTGAAGACGGACCGGATGTGTTTTTTATTGACCGGCATTTTATTCACGAGGTTACGAGCCCGGTTGCTTTTTTAGGCCTTGAACAAAGAGGAATAAAGGTGATGTCACCTGAGCATACATTTGCAACAGCCGATCATAACACACCAACAATCAACCAGCACTTGCCGGTAAAAGATCCGCTTTCCGCCATTCAATTAAAAGCGTTAGAGCAGAATTCTGCTAAGTATGGCATCTCGCATTGGGGATTGGGAAATCCAAAAAATGGTATTGTTCATATCATCGGTCCCGAAAATGGGATCACGCTTCCCGGTATGACGATAGTTTGTGGAGACTCACATACTTCTACTCATGGTGCCTTCGGAGCAATTGCTTTTGGCATCGGCACTTCTGAGGTAGAAATGGTTTTATCTTCCCAATGCATCATGCAGCCGAAGCCGCTGAAAATGCGCATCAATGTAAATGGAAAATTGGGCAAAGCAGTTACGCCAAAAGATGTTACGTTGTATATTATTTCTAAGTTAACAGCAGCGGGCGCTACAGGATATTTTGTGGAATACGCCGGCGATGTGTTTGAAAAAATGAGCATGGAAGGCCGGATGACTGTTTGCAATATGAGTATTGAAATGGGAGCGCGCGGTGGCATGATTGCCCCGGATGAAACAACGTTTAATTATATCAAAGGCCGGGATATGGCGCCGAAAGGCGAAGCCTGGGAT